>JAGLUC010000054.1 GCA_023134955.1 Methylococcales bacterium
CATCTGGAATTAGCTTCTGTCAGAACTAAAGGCCTGGAAAGCTGTTTTGATCGGGTTGAAGAAATGGAAACACTTCTTGATAGTCTGATTAATAATAATTCTGGCAAATGGATACGCTGGTACGAAACCCATAGCAAATCATTTACTTTAAGCAAGACACCACTGGACATTGCCTCAGAATTTAATTCATTTATGCAACAGCATAAAGCAAGCTGGGTTTTTACTTCTGCAACTCTCAGTGTGGCAAATAATTTCAATCACTTTTCTAAAGGCTTGGGTTTAAATGACACACAAAGTGAAAGCTGGGGTAGCCCTTTTGACTTTGAATCACAGTCTTTATTTTATCATCCCAAGGGCTTGCCTAAACCTAATGAGTCTGATTTTACTGAGAAAGTAGTTGAATTTGCCTTGCCCGTATTAAAAGCCAGTCGAGGTCGAGCCTTCTTTTTATTTACCAGTCACAGAGCATTAAAAATTGCCGCGCAAATATTGGCTGACAAAATTGATTATCCAATCCTTGTACAAGGCACGCAGGCTAAAGCAGTGTTGTTGGAACAATTTAAACAACAAGGTAATGCTATTTTATTAGCTACATCCAGTTTTTGGGAAGGTGTGGATGTAAGAGGAGATGCGTTGTCATGTGTAATTATAGATAAATTACCGTTCGCATCCCCAGGTGATCCAGTTTTAAAAGCCCGTCTGGATGCCATGGAAAAGCAGGGGCGTAATCCATTTTTTGAACATCAATTACCATCCGCTGTTATTGCTTTACGGCAAGGTGTGGGGCGTTTAATACGTGATGTTAATGATAAAGGAGTGTTGATGGTTTGTGATCCCCGGTTATTAAAACGTGCTTATGGTCATATGTTTTTAGATAGTCTCCCAGCCATGAGCCGAACCCGGTTTATTGAAGATGTACAAGCATTTTTTGATCAATCAACAGAATTAAATACAGATGAACAACAGGAAGCTCAAGATTGAAATTATTAGCCGTAGAAACCTCAACAGAAGCCTGTTCAGCCGCTTTATCTATAGATGGTGTTATTGAAGAACGCTTTGAAATTGCCCCCAGAGAACATACCAAATTAATTCTGCCGATGATTGATTCTCTTTTGGCGAATGCTGAATTAAAACCACAGCAATTAGATGCTTTGGCTTTTAGCAGAGGGCCAGGATCATTCACAGGGGTTAGAATTTCAACAGGGGTTATTCAAGGTATTGCTTATGGCGCGGATTTACCCGTTGTGCCCGTATCAACCCTGGCGGCGATGGCGCAACATTATATAAAAAATACCCAGGCTGAATGCGTGTTTACAGCAATAGATGCCAGAATGGGTGAGATTTTTTGGGGTGTTTATAAGAAGAAACAACCAGGATATGCTGAACTGGTAGGGAATGAAGCGGTCACATTGGCTGAAAATGTAGTGATTCCTGATGTAGTAACAGGTGTTGGTATTGGTTCTGCCTGGGCAATCTATGAACAACAATTAACTCAGCGTTTAGGGGATAAATTGTTAAGTTTTGAAGCGGATCATTTACCCAGAGCATCAGCAATTGCCGAGTTAGGTGTGATAGGATTTAATAACAACCAGGCAGTTGAGGTGGAACAAGCTATGCCAGTTTATTTACGTGATAAAGTCGCAAAAAAAGAATCTGAAAGATAGCGTATAATAACTGACTGCTTGCTATCTACAACGCTTTAAAACATGGCTCAATATTTTGCAATTCATCCAGAAAATCCACAACGACGATTAATTTATCAGGCTGTAGATATATTAAGAAATGGCGGGGTTATCGCAATACCGACCGACTCATCTTATGCTCTCGCCTGTCATATTGGCGATAAACGGGCATTAGATAAAATCAGACGACTTCGTCAGTTAACTGAAAAACATAATTTCACTTTAATTTGTAAAGATTTAACTCAGGTTTCTGTTTTTACCAAAATAGGCAATGATGCTTATCGCTTAATCAAAGCATTAACACCCGGTGCATTTACCTTTATTTTAGATGCGACTAAAGAAGTACCTAAACGGCTTCAACACGCAAAGAAAAAAACCATTGGGATACGAGTGCCAGACAATGTAGTGACTCAATTAATCATGGAAGAATTAGATGAACCTTTAATTAGTACTACACTGATTTTACCCAATAAATCTGAGGCAGAAACTGATCCTTATGATATTAGGGAAAAGCTGGAACATGAATTAGATTTGATTATTGATTTTGGTATTATAGATTCACAAGAGACCACTATTATTGATTGTACCGATGGTGATATTGAAATACTTAGACAGGGGATTGGTATTGCCCCTATGCTAGATAATTAAAGATAGGTATAACTAATAATGAATGAATTGACACTAATCCAGACCATAATCATTTGGGCTGTTCCCGTTATTTTTGCCATTACAGTGCATGAAGTGGCTCATGGCTGGGTGGCAAAACAATATGGTGATAATACAGCCTTTAACTTGGGACGTTTAACTTTAAACCCTATTAGCCATATAGATTTGATAGGAACCATAGTTGTTCCAGGTCTATTGTTATTAACCGGAGCAGGGTTTATTTTTGGCTGGGCAAAACCCGTTCCGGTTGATCCAAGAAACTTTAAGAATCCTAAAAAAGACATGGCTATTGTCGCTTTGGCAGGCCCGGTTTCTAATTTATTAATGGCACTAGGCTGGGCTTTGCTAATAAGAATAGGACTTGCTATTGAATCAGAGAGTATTTCGCCACTTTTAATGTATATGGGCTTTGCCGGCATTTCCATTAATCTGGTGCTGGCACTGCTCAATTTACTGCCTATTCCTCCTTTAGATGGCAGCCGTATTTTGACAGGTATTTTGCCGCATTACTGGGCATGGCAATATAATCGTTTTGAACAATATGGCTTTATTCTATTATTAGCTTTATTGTGGATGGGTGGATTAAGTTATTTATTAGGATACCCTATGTCTCTAATTAGACCACTATATCTTAGTGTGGCTGGATTACAGTGATTGAAGCTGAATCT
>JAGLUC010000055.1 GCA_023134955.1 Methylococcales bacterium
ATACCGCTGTTTATGACACCATTGTACGGATGGCACAGCCTTTTTCCATGCGTTATATGTTGATTGATGGACAGGGTAACTTTGGTTCGGTTGACGGTGATTCCCCCGCAGCCATGCGTTATACAGAAGTGCGGATGGCAAAGATTTCACACCAAATTTTAGCGGATCTTGATAAAGAAACGGTTGATTTTGTAGCTAACTATGATGAGTCTGAGTCAGAGCCATCGGTGATGCCAACCAGAATACCGACACTGTTAGTGAACGGATCTTCTGGTATTGCCGTTGGAATGGCAACAAATATACCACCACATAGTATTTCTGAAGTGATTGGGGCGTGTCTGGCACTGATTAATAACCCTGAGACCACTATCCCTGAATTAATGCAGCATTTACCAGGGCCTGACTTCCCTACGGCTGGGTTTATCAATGGTGCTTCGGGGATTTATGAGGCTTATATGACGGGTAGAGGGCGTATTCATTTGCGTTCACGCTGTCATTTTGAAGATAGAGGCGAGGGTCGTCAGTCAATTATTGTCACTGAGCTACCTTATCAGGTGAATAAAGCACGATTACTGGAAAAAATAGCGGAGATGGTTAAAGACGCTAAATTAGACGGTATTACGGGCTTGCGTGATGAGTCTGATAAAGATGGTATGCGTATGGTGATTGAATTACGCAGAGGTGAAGTGGCAGAGGTTGTGTTAAACAACCTTTATAAACAAACGCAGTTACAGACTGTTTTTGGTATCAATATGGTGGCTATTCGTGATGGTCAGCCTTATTGCATGAATCTTAAAGAGATTCTGACAGCGTTTATTAATCATCGCCGTGAAATTGTAACCCGTAGAACCATTTATTTGTTGCGTAAAGCACGAGAGAGAGCGCACGTTTTAGAAGGCTTGGCGATTGCTTTGGCTAATATTGATGAAATGATTGAGTTAATCAAAACATCAGCAAACCCTGCAGAAGCAAAACAAAGATTGTTGGATAAAGACTGGAATCTTGGCTTGGTTGCAGCCTTATTAGAAAATGCAGAAGCCGACCGTACCAGACCAGAGGCTTTATCTATAGAATTTGGCGCACATGATGATTTGTATAAATTATCAGAAGCACAAGCGCAGGCTATTCTTGATTTACGCTTACATCGTTTAACAGGGCTAGAACAAGAAAAGATTGTTAAAGAATATAAAGAATTACTTGAATTAATTGATGGTTATTTAGAAATTCTAGGCAGTGATGTACGTTTGATGGAAGTCATTCGTGAAGAATTAAATGAAATTAAACAGCAATACTCGGATGAGCGACGTACTGAAATATTGCAGGATCACGTCAACTTATCAGCCGAGGATTTAATCACTGAAGAGGATATGGTGGTCACCATGTCTCATGAAGGCTATGTTAAATCACAACCGTTAGATGATTATAAAGCACAGCGACGAGGTGGACGTGGTAAATCAGCCACCGCTACAAAAGAACAGGATTTTGTTGAAAAACTGATTATTGCTAATACTCACGATACTATTTTATGTTTTTCATCAGCAGGTAAAGTGTACTGGTTAAAAGTGTTTCATTTACCGGTGGCGAGTCGTGGTTCTCGTGGTAAACCTTTTGTTAATTTATTGCCTTTGGAAAAAGGTGAGAAAATAAACGCCATGTTGACAATACGTGAATACAGCGACGATAAATTTATTTTTATGGCGACTGCGTCAGGAACGGTCAAGAAAACGCCATTAAAAGAATTTGAAAGACAGCGTTCAAACGGTAAAATCGCCATTGATTTGCGTGAGAATGACACTTTGGTGGGTGTGGCTGTAACAGATGGTCAACAAAATGTTTTACTCTTTAGTAGTTCAGGTAAAGCCAACTGTTTTAATGAAACCGATGTACGCTCTATGGGTAGAACTGCGATGGGTGTGCGGGGAATTAAGTTAAAGCCAGAGCATGAAGTGATTTCTTTAATCATTGCTGATGAAGGCATGGTGTTAAATATCACTGAAAATGGCTACGGCAAAAGAACTCGTCTTGAAGAGTTTACCCAGCACAAACGAGGTGGACAGGGCATGATTGCCATCAAAACCTCAGAGCGTAATGGTGCGGTTGTTGGTGCAATATTGGTTAATGATACAGATGAAATTATGTTAATTACCAGTGGCGGTGTATTGGTTAGAACGCGGGTGAATGAAATTTCAGTGGTCGGACGTAATACTCAAGGTGTTCGGGTTATTCGCCTTGATAAGAAAGAAAAAGTGGTTGGAGTGGATCGTGTCGATGGCTTATCTGATGAAGATGAAGATGAAGTTGATGAGGATTTAGATGAACAATCAGCCAATGAAATAGATCAGGCTGATACAAATACACCCGATGCTGATAATGCATCAGAAGATAATAATTTAGAAGACGAGTAAAAATGAGCAGAATTTTTAATTTTAGTGCGGGGCCATCAACATTACCTGAATCAGTTTTATTGCAAGCCAAAGAGGAACTTTTAGATTGGCGTGGCACAGGTATGTCAGTGATGGAAATGAGTCATCGTGGTAAAGAATTTTTGTCAATTGCTGAGGAGTTAAAAAGCGATTTGATAGATCTTCTTGATATACCTGATAATTACAAAGTGCTGTTTTTACAAGGCGGTGCGACAGGTCAGTTTGCAGCTATTCCTCAGAATATTTTGCAAGGCAAAGATAAAGCCTGTTATGTCAATACAGGTGCCTGGTCTGCAAAGGCGATTAAAGAAGCTAAAAAGTATTGTGATGTTCTGGTTTCTGCTGATGCTAAAGACTCTAACTTTACCAGTATTCCTGATTATTCAGCCTGGAATGTGGACAGAGAAGCAGCTTATTTACACTATACCGATAATGAGACTATTCACGGTGTAGAATTTCAGGATGTGCCTGATTTTGGTGATATACCTTTAGTCTGCGATATGTCCTCAAATATTTTGTCACGCTCTGTTGATATTAGTAAATTTGGCATTGTTTATGCAGGATCACAGAAAAATATGGGACCTGCTGGAGTGACAGTGGTGATCGTTCGTGATGACCTGATTGGAAATGCAGAAAAAAGTATTGCCTCTGTGTTTGATTATGATCAGCAAGATAACAATGGTTCAATGTTAAATACGCCTGCAACTTATAACTGGTACTTGGTTGGTTTGGTGTTGAAGTGGGTAAAACAATCGGGTGGCATTGCGGCTATGCAACAGCATAATCGAGCCAAGGCTGATAAGTTATATCAAGCAATTGAGCAATCTGCCTTATATTCTAATCCAGTAGAAAAAACTGTTCGTTCCAGAATGAACGTGCCTTTTGTTTTAGCAAATGCTGAATTAGATAAAGAGTTTTTAAAGCTTGCCAGTGAGCGAGGGTTAAGTTCATTAAAAGGTCATCGCTCTGTGGGCGGTATGCGTGCAAGTATTTATAATGCCATGCCTGAACAAGGTGTAAATGCTTTAATTGATTTTATGGCAGAATTTGAAAAAAATCACGGCTAGTGAAATAAGTCAATTAAAACGAGAGGATACAAAAAACATTTTTGTTGGTTTTAAGACGGTTATTTAGTGAAAACCTGGAAGTGAGGCTTTAGCCTCGCCCGATTCATGCGAGACTAAAGCCTCACTTCCAAAGCCATTTATGAATTAAGAAGAGCTGTTTTTCTTGTTTGTGGCTAGTGTGAAAATAAGTAAAAAGGCGTTATAAATAGTAATGACAGAGATAATCCCACTTTCAGAATTAAGAGATAAAATTGATAAAATTGATGCTCAAATACTTGAGTTAATCAATCAGCGTGCCATTTGTGCAATGGAAGTGGCTAAAACGAAAGTTTCTGAAGGTGAAACGGGTACTTTTTATCGACCCGACAGAGAAGCCTTGGTTTTACGCCGAATTAAAGAGTTAAACCCAGGACCATTAACGGATGAAACGACAGCGCGTTTTTTTAGAGAATTAATGTCATCTTGTTTGGCTTTAGAAAAACCATTGGAAGTGGCTTTTTTAGGGCCGGAAGGTACTTTTACACAACAAGCCTCATTTAAACATTTTGGGCAGGCTGTTAAAACAATTCCTGTTACAACCATTGATGATATTTTTACAGAAGTTGAAAATCAACACTGTCAGTTTGGTGTTGTTCCCGTAGAAAATTCAACTGAAGGAGTGATTACTCATACGCTTGATCGCTTTATTAGCTCCTCATTAAAAATTTGTGGTGAAGTTGAAATTAGAGTGCATCATAACTTAATGGGGCATGTGGAAAAGTTATCAGACATTACAGAAATCTTTTCACATCAACAATCATTGGCGCAATGTAGACAGTGGCTAGATATACATTTACCTCATGTCGTCCGTACAGCAGTGAGCAGTAATGCAGAAGCCGCTCGACTAGCCTCTGAAAGTGATAATAAAATGGCAATTGCAGGCGAGGTGGCGGCTAATTTATATGGCTTAAATATTCTTAAAAATAATATTGAAGACGAATCTAATAATACCACGCGATTTATCATCATTGGTCAGCAAGAACCCGTATCAACGGGGTTAGATAAAACATCACTATTAGTTTCTACAGGTAATCATTCAGGCTCTTTACATAAAATTCTTCAGCCTTTTGCAAATCATGACATCAGCATGTCGCATATTGAATCCAGACCCTCTAAGCAAGGGTTGTGGGAGTATGTTTTTTTTATAGATATTAATGGGCATAAAGATGATGATAATGTTGCCAAAGCATTAAAATCATTAGCAGAAAATGTCAGTATGTTAAATATATTAGGCTCATACCCTAAAGCGGTTATTTAGATTAAGCTTTTATCGCCCACACTCTACTTATATGAATAACACCAACACTATTTTTAAACTTGCTGTGCAAGGTGTACAGCAGCTTGTTCCTTATACCCCAGGAAAACCTGTTGAAGAACTAGAGCGTGAATTAGGCTTAAGCAAAATTGTTAAATTGGCTTCAAATGAAAATCCATTGGGTCCTGGCTTAAAAGTTCAGCAAGCGATTAAAAACACAATAGCCGAATTGTCACGTTACCCGGATGGTAATGGATTTAATTTAAAACAAGCCTTATCGGAAAAACTCAATGTAACATTAGAGCAAATTACCTTAGGCAATGGCTCTAATGAAATTTTAGAATTATTGGCGCGTACTTTTTTAACACCTGAGCATGAGGTGGTTTTTTCGCAACATGCTTTTGCAGTGTATCCTCTGGTAACACAAGCAGTAGGAGCAACAGCACGAGTCGCACCTGCATTAAATTACGGGCATGATTTAAAGGCTATGTTGACATTGGTTAATGATAAGACTCGCTTGGTTTTTATTGCTAATCCAAATAACCCAACAGGGACTTTATTAGCTAGCGATGAATTACAGGCATTTATTAATGCCTTACCTGAAACGGTTATTTGTGTGCTGGATGAAGCTTATTTTGAGTTTGTAGATCAGCAGAATAGAGCAGATTCAATTGCCTGGCTGGAAAAATATCCTAATTTAGTGATTACCCGGACTTTTTCCAAAGCGTATGGCTTGGCTGGATTACGAGTAGGCTACAGTTTGTCATCCACTACTATTGCCGATTTACTCAATAGAGTTCGCCAGCCTTTTAATAATAATATGCTGGCTTTAGCTGCGGCCACAGCAGCATTAGCAGATGATGAGTATTTGGCAGAAACGCTTGAATTGAATCATCAAGGCATGGCTCAATTAACCCAGGCATTTACTAAGCTTGATTTATCATGGATTCCTTCGTCAGGTAATTTTGTATCGGTTGATTTAAAACAAACAGCCATGCCTATTTATGAGGCACTGCTTAAGAAAGGTGTCATTGTCCGTCCTGTTGGCGTGTATGAAATGCCTGGTTTTTTGCGGATAAGTATTGGAACTAAAGAAGAAAATCAGTTGTTTATTGACGCATTGATTGATGTATTGAGTAACTTAAAATAATAAATGTTTAAAAAAATTTGTATTATTGGAGTGGGTTTAATTGGTGGATCAATTGCCAAAGCGGCTCGTGAAAAAGGATTAGCTCAAAATATTGTTGCTTTTGGTCGTCAGCAAGGTGTTGATAACTTGCGTAGAGCAAAGCAGTTGGGTGTGATCGATGAGTATTATTTTGATATTAAGTCAGCAGTAAAAGATGCCGATTGTGTCATTATCACTACGCCTGTTGGGGCTATGGAGTCCATTCTTAGGCAGCTTAAACCTTTTTGGAATGAGCAGGCTTTGTATACTGATGCGGGGAGCACTAAAGGTAGTGTGATTGATGCGGTCAATGCTGTTTTTGATTATGTGCCTGCTAATTTTATTCCTGCACACCCTATTGCTGGAGCGGAAAAAAGTGGTGTAGAAGCGGCTAAGGCGGATTTATTTAGGGGTAAACGGTTAATTATCACCCCTGTTGATTCATCTTGTTCTCAAGCTGTCGATAAAACCATTAAATTTTGGCAAGCTATCGGCTCTAATATTTCAATTATGGATGTTGAGCACCATGATGCGGTGTTAGCAGCGACTAGTCATCTGCCTCATATATTAGCTTTTTCCCTGGTTAATATGCTGGGGAAAAAGGATGAACAAGAAGAAATTTTTAAATATGCAGCGGGTGGTTTTAAAGACTTTACCCGCATTGCCTCCAGTGATCCAACCATGTGGCTGGATATTTGTATGGCGAATAAAAAACAAATAATTCCTTTAATTCAGCAATTAAAAACCGAGTTGAGTGGAATTGAACAAATGTTAACTGGTGATGAAAGTCAGCAGCTTTTTCAAACCTTTACGTATGCCAGGCAAGCCAGGCAGCGTTTTTTAAATCAATTTGATAAAAATATGTCTCAATCCATAACCTTTAAAGTCCAGCCTGGTGGTAGTATGCGCGGTAAAATTCGTGTGCCAGGAGATAAGTCAATGTCTCACCGTTCAATTATGTTGGGTTCTCTGGCAGAAGGAACAACTCATGTAACTGGATTTTTAAATGCAGACGATGCTTTGGCTACATTGCAAGCATTTCGAGCAATGGGTGTAAAAATTGAAGGACCAGAGAATGATGAGGTCATTATTCATGGGGTGGGAAAACATGGTTTAAAAGCACCTAAAGATCCGTTATATTTGGGTAATTCAGGCACTTCAATGCGTTTATTAAGCGGATTATTGGCAGGACAGAATTTTGATTCTGTATTAACAGGTGATGAGTCCTTGTCATCAAGACCGATGAAGCGGGTAACAGCGCCTTTGTTATCTATGGGGGCGCAGATTAAAACCCAGGATGATGGTACAGCACCAATATATATTACTGGTACAAGTGAATTAAAAGGTATTAATTACCATATGCCGATGGCAAGTGCTCAGGTTAAATCTTGTTTGTTATTGGCAGGGATGTATGCTGATGGCGAAACGATAGTCACTGAACCAGCCCCTACTAGAGATCATACTGAAAGAATGCTGAATGGCTTTTCTTATCCAGTAAAGCGTGATGGTGCGGTCGCAACCATTAATTCTAAAGGTAAGTTAACTGCTTGTAATATTGACGTACCCAGTGATATTTCTTCGGCAGCTTTCTTTTTGGTTGCGGCTTCAATAGCAGCTGATTCAGATGTTACTTTAAAGCATGTCGGTATTAATCCAACAAGAACAGGTATTATTGATATTTTACGCTTAATGGGTGCAAATATTGAGGTATTAAATGAGCGTATAGTGGGCGGTGAGCCTGTTGCAGACTTACATGTGGTTTATAGTCAATTAAAAGGTATTGATATTCCTGAAGCACTTGTGCCTTTAGCTATTGATGAATTTCCAGTGTTATTTGTTGCTGCAGCTTGTGCTGAAGGACAAACACGTTTAACAGGTGCTAAAGAGTTGCGTGTTAAAGAGTGTGATCGTATTCAAGTAATGGCAGATGGTTTGCAACAATTAGGTGTAGATGCTCAACCAACAGAAGATGGCATGGTTATACAAGGTAAAACAATGGATTCAATCGGTGGAGGTGAGGTGTATTCACATGATGATCACCGAATTGCTATGTCATTTTCAATTGCAGGATTAAGAGCAACAGCAGCTATCACTATTCATGATTGTGAAAATGTGAATACCTCTTTTCCGGAATTTCGTGAGTTAGCAACTAAATTAGGTTTAAATTTAACATGAGCATTCCAGTTTTAACCATTGATGGTCCGAGCGGTGCAGGTAAAGGCACTGTTAGTCGCGCTGTTGCAAAAAGCTTAGACTGGAATTATCTGGATAGTGGTTCTATTTATCGCTCTCTGGCGATTGCCGTATTAGAAAAACAAACTGATATTGAAGATGTTGATGCTGTAGTCGCTATTGCACAGGCTATGCAATTAGCATTTGAATGTGGTGATGAATTAGTGGTTAAGTTAGGTGGTGTTGATATTACCTCTAAATTAGCAACAGAAACCACAGGAAATACAGCTTCAATTATCGCTGTATATCCTGAAGTGAGAGCGGTATTGTTACAAAAACAACGAGATTTTAAACAATTACCTGGGCTAGTTGCAGATGGGCGCGATATGGGAACAGTTGTTTTTACTGAGGCAGCTAATAAAGTCTATTTAACAGCAAGTGCAAAAGAAAGAGGGAGTAGACGATATAAACAGTTGAAAGAAAAAGGAATTGATGCTAACCTTGAACTAATAACTAAAGAGATTGAAGCGCGTGATCAACGAGATCAGCAGCGTGCAACTGCGCCATTAAAAAAGGCGGAAGGTGCTCTTTATATAGATTCTTCTGACATGTCTATCGAACAAGTCATAGAAGAAGTGATAAATTTGGTTCAATAGAACCTTTTAGGTGGTCGTTTAGAATTTAAACGGCTTTGTTTTTAACTATTATATAAAATGGCTTGTTGTTGATTCTTTGAATAAATGAAGCGTCAATTTTAAACAAGTATGGGAAAGAAAAAATGAGCGAGAGCTTTGCTGAATTATTTGAAGAAAGTTTAGCCCGGACAGAAATGCGTCCTGGTGCTATGTTAATGGGTACTGTAATTGATATTGATAACGATTTTGTTATCGTCAGTGCTCAGGCTAAGTCCGAAGGTGTTATACCAAAATGGCAATTTTTAAATGCTGATGGTGATCTAGAGGTTAATGTTGGTGATGAAATTGAGGTAGCACTAGATTTATTTGAAGATGGACTTGGTTCAACGCTTCTTTCCCGTGACAAAGCCAAGAAAAACAGAGCTTGGGGTGAGCTCGAAAAAGCCTTTGAAGGTGAAGAAACTATTGTTGGTCGCATTGACGGCAAAGTTCGTGGTGGTTTTACTGTTGCAGTAGGTGCATTACGCGCATTCTTGCCAGGTTCGTTGGTTGATGTTCGCCCAATCAGAGATACTACTTTCCTGGAAGGTCGTGATCTTGAATTTAAAGTCATCAAAATTGACAAAAAACGTAATAATGTTGTTCTTTCTCGTCGTGCGATTGTAGAAAAAGAGTACAGTGCAGAAAGAGAAGAGTTGATGAAAACTCTTAAAGATGATGCGATTGTTAAAGGTATTGTTAAAAACCTAACTGACTACGGTGCATTTATCGACCTTGGTGGTATTGATGGATTGTTACACATTACTGATATGGCATGGCGTCGTGTTCGTCACCCTTCTGAATGTGTTGAAATTGGTCAAGAAATTGAAGTTAAAGTTCTTAAATTCGACAAAGAGAAAACTCGTGTTTCTCTAGGCATGAAGCAAATGGGTGAAGATCCATGGAAAGCGATTGCAGAGCGTTACCCAGCAGCGACACGTGTAAAAGGTAAAGTCAACAACTTAACTGATTACGGCTGTTTTGTTGAAATTGAAGAAGGCGTTGAAGGTTTGGTTCACGTATCTGAAATGGACTGGACTAACAAAAACGTTAATCCATCTAAAGTGGTTGAATTAGGTGATGAAGTTGAAGTAATGGTGCTGGAAATTGACGAAGAACGTCGTCGTATTTCTCTAGGCATGAAGCAATGTCGTACTAATCCTTGGGATGAGTTCGCAGCAACACATAATAAAGGCGATAAAATTACAGGAAAAATCAAATCTATCACTGATTTCGGTGTATTTATTGGTTTGGATGGTAGTATTGATGGTTTGGTTCATACATCAGACATCACTTGGAATGAAAACGGCGAAGAAGCTATTCGTCAATACAAGAAAGGTGATGAAGTAGAAACAGTTATTCTTGCAGTTGATTCTGAGCGTGAACGTATTTCTTTAGGTATTAAACAACTAGAGCAAGACCCATTCCAAAATTATATTGCTATACATGAAAAAGGTAGTCTAGTAAAAGGAACTGTTAAAATAGTTGATGCTAAAGGTGCTGTTATTGAATTAGCTGAAAATGTTGACGGTTACTTGCGTGCCTCAGAGATTCAACGTGATCGCGTAGAAGATGCGAGTATATTGTTGAGTGTAGGTGATGAAATTGAGTCTAAGTTTATTGGTGTTGATAAAAAGACTAAATCAATTTCTTTATCAATAAAAGCTAAAGATAATGATGATGAAGCAAGTGCAATGAAAGACTACGGTCAAGCTGCAAATGCAAATTCAGCTACTTTAGGTGATCTGTTCAAGCAATTAGATAAGTAAATAATATTGAAGGGTATGTTATTTTTAGCATGCCCTTTTTTTTAGGATTAAATGTGACAAAATCAGAATTAATTGAAGCTTTAGCGAGACAACTTCCACATCTAGCGGTTAAAGATGTAGAATTGGCTGTAAAATGTGTCATTGAGCAAATGACTGAAACCTTATCAACAGGTGAGCGAATTGAGATAAGAGGTTTTGGTAGTTTTTCATTGCATCATAGAGCACCTAGAATGGGTAGAAACCCAAAAACTGGGGATGCTGTTTCATTAACAGCAAAATATGTTCCTCATTTTAAGCCAGGAAAAGAATTGCGAGATAGAGTTGATGGTTCTCGTGAAAAATGTAAAATTGTAGATTAATTTTACCTGTAAATTAAATAGCCTATGATGACGTTGATCATGGCTGTTGTATCTGTACTACTTTTTATTAAGTATCCCCATCCCAAAAACTACTTGTCATCAAGGCAATTAGGGGTAATCAAAATTTGACATCGTCAATACTCAATAAGATACAGAGACTTTTATCTGTTTTTTTGGTCAAAGTCTAATAGTATTCATTTAGAAAAGAGAAAAAAGCAAGTCTCCTCAGCTGATTTAAGTCATAAATACCTGTACTCATAAGCTCTTTCTATATTAAAGAGGGGGTAAAATGTATTTTTTATCTTGACTTGGGTGCAGGATCGGTCGCTTTGTAAAATAAAGGTGATGTGCTATAGTAATTCTAAATGAGAATTATTATCAACTTGAATCTTTCTCGGTATTTTGTTTTCCCATATTTCATTTTTCAATAAGGTTTATTGGTATTTATGTCAATCAGTATAAAAATGCTTAGCGCAGGAGATCATGGCAAAATTATTGGATTTGATAATACAGGAAAAGCATATCGTAAACGCTTGTTAGCGATGGGATTGACACCTGGGACTGAGTTTTTTGTTACTCGGTTTGCACCACTCGGTGATCCGATTGAAATAAAAATTCGAGGTTTTTCTTTAAGTCTAAGAAAAAAAGAAGCAGAAGTATTATTAATTGAGAAATTATGACTGATTTTATTATTGGTGTTGTAGGAAACCCTAATTGTGGTAAAACAACACTATTCAATGCCTTAACAGGTTCCAGACAACTGGTTGGTAATTGGCCGGGGGTCACTGTTGAGAAAAAAACAGGGGAATATACTTTTGCTGATAATAAAATTAGTGTTGTAGATTTACCTGGGACTTATTCATTAGAAGCAGCGGATGATCAAGTTTCATTAGATGAAAAAGTTGCACGAGATTATGTTGCCAGTCAGCAAGCTGATTTGATTATTAATATTGTTGATGCTTCTAATATAGAAAGAAATCTTTATTTAACATCGCAATTAATTGAAATGCGTGTGCCCATGATATTGGTTCTCAATATGATGGATGAAGTAAAACAGCGGGGTATTAAAATTGATACTCAGTTGCTGGCTAAGCAGCTTGCATGTCCAGTTGTTCCTGTCGTAGCGTCAACTGGCCAGGGTTTAAAGCATTTATATGAAGTTATTGATCAGGCTTGTCAAAGTAAACCAACACCCAGTACAGAAATTACTTATGCAGCTGCTTTAGAAAATGCCATTTTGGAATTATCTCCATTGTTAGAAAATCAAGCGACTAAACACTCATGTGATCTACGATGGCTGGCATTGCGATTGTTAGAGGATGATACTTTAGCCAAGCAAATTGCAGGCAATAAATTAACTGATAAAGTTATTTCACTCCAACAAGCCATTGAGGATGAAACTGATGATGAGATTGATATTTTGGCGGCAGATGCACGTTATGGTTTTGTTAATGAATTGACCAGACAAAGTGTTTGCCGAATCAATGAAGTTTCTCGCCTTACTTCAGATAAAATTGATCGGATTGTATTAAATCGATTTTTGGGCATACCCATTTTTTTATTGGTTATGTATGCCATGTTTATGTTTACTATCAATATTGGCAGTGCATTTATTGATTTTTTTGACCTTGCTGTTGGTGCTATTCTGGTTGATGGACTGGGCTTGGTATTGACGGGTTTAAATTTTCCTCAATGGCTAATTGTATTAATTTGTAATGGCTTGGGTGGGGGGGTGCAAGTCGTTGCAACTTTTATTCCTATTATTGGCTTTTTGTTTATGTTCCTCTCAGCATTAGAAGATTCTGGTTATATGTCCAGAGCTGCTTTTGTGATGGATCGTTTTATGCTGATGATTGGATTGCCAGGAAAATCTTTTGTTCCCATGATTGTGGGCTTTGGCTGTAATGTCCCCGCTATTATGGCAACAAGAACATTAGATAATCAGCGCGATAGAATCTTGACCAATTTAATGAACCCTTTTATGTCGTGCGGAGCAAGGCTTCCCGTATATGCTTTGTTTGCAGCCGCTTTTTTCCCTGTCGGCGGTCAAAACCTGGTATTTGGACTTTATTTGCTTGGAATTATGGTGGCAGTAGGGACGGGGTTAATTATGCGTCATACTTTATTTAAGGGTGTGGCAACGCCTTTTATTATGGAGTTGCCAACCTACCATATGCCGACCATTAAAGGCGTTTATATAAAAACCTGGGACAGATTAAAAACATTTATTTTTAATGCAGGTAAAGTCATTGTACCCATGGTTTTGGTATTAAACGTGCTTAATTCATTAGGCATGGATGGTAGCTTTGGACAGGAAAATAGTCAAAAATCAGTATTAAGCGAAATTGGTCGCTCTTTAACCCCTGCATTTAAACCCATGGGAATCGAAGCAGATAATTGGCCTGCAACGGTTGGTATTTTTACTGGTGTATTAGCTAAAGAAGCCGTTGTTGGTACATTAGATGCACTTTATACACAAATGGCTGAAACTTCAACAGATGCCGCTGATGAAGTATTTAATTTACAACAAGCGTTGTTAGATGCTGTTGCCTCCATCCCTGTTAATTTGGCGGCTGTTGCTGATAATGTATTGGATCCGCTAGGTTTAAATGTCGGAGATACTTCTAGTCTTAGCGCAGCCGCAGCAGACCAGGAAGTGACAACAGGCACTTTTGTTGCTATGCAGGCAAGTTTTGATGGGCAGATAGGGGCATTTGCTTATTTGTTGTTTATTTTATTGTATGCACCTTGTGTTGCTGCCACAACAGCTATATACAAAGAGACCAATGCAAGTTGGGCTGTTTTTGTGGTGTTTTGGACAACAGGTATAGCGTATATGACGGCGACAATTTTTTATCAGTTAGCGACTTATTCTCAGCACCCCGATTACTCCATTCAGTGGATAGTCGGGCTTATGTTTGGTTTTTGTGCTGTTTTACTGGCTTTGTGGGGCTATGGGAAGACATTTCAAGTAGATGCTGTAACACAATAGGGCTAGTCCCCCATCAATACAACATTGACTGGTTCTTGCTCTTAAGCCCTCTCCTGCTGGATGCCTACATCCGTGTAGGCATCCAGCAAGAGAGGGCTTAAGAGCTAATGTGCTTTTTACTCGCCATTACAACATTGACGCACCACTAGTCTCCTTCAATTATATTTTCCCTTGATTCCATTTCGCTGCATCAAGGCTACATTTAGAATATTTATCCATCAATACAAGCTTTGCTGGAGTACTAATTATGGTTTTATCAGAACTGAGAGATTATCTTAAACAAAAAAAAACAGTCAGTTTAAATGAATTAATAATTCATTTTGATATGGATGCTGACGCACTTAGAGGCATGTTAGGAAAATGGATAAGTAAAGGAAAAGTGCGCCAATTACCTGTAAATTCAGCCTGTGGAAGCAGTTGTTGTAAATGTGACCCGACATTAATAGAGCTTTATGAGTGGTGGGGGGAAGAGCTGGCTCAAGACTAAGAGAGCAAGAGGAGGTCTTCACTTCCAAATTGTAAGTACAGGATTTTTTTAGTCCTGAATTCAAGTCATGGTAATCCGATAAATTGAAATTAATTTGGAAGTGTACTGAGATATCGACAAAAGGAAATAATATTTCCTTCTAAGTAACAAAAACATAAGCCTCTATTTTTGTTACTTGTAGCTGGTTGGCTTTCTGGCAAAGCCTGAAATACTGATTACCCATAAGCTTTCGCCTTTTAATAAATTTTCTTGATTACCCACAAGCCTCAGCCACTTTAAGTGGGCTATGTGTAACATAATGATTGGTTATTAAGCTAATTGAGGGTGATAGTTTAAATCGAATTTATCTATATCAACTAATGACTGTTTTTTCAATTAGTTACAATCTCTCTGTTAAAATGGCTGAAGCTTGTGGGTAATTAAGTAAATCTTTATTATTGTCTAGAATATTGGATGTGATTAAAAGTGAAGTAATTTGCTGGTAAGGCGGACTTTAGTTCGCTATGTTTCAACAAGGATTGTGGACTAAACGACACTCTAGAGTTATAGTTATGCAGGCTGGTTAAAATTCTGCTATATTTGAAAGGGTTAATGTTAATAGATCATAGTTAATTCAGTTTTTTTCATACACTAAAAAGATAAATTATGTGGCAAAAGATTCTTGAGTTTTTTACAAAGAAAAAGAAAAAGAAAAAGAAAAAGTTAGTATCAGTATCAGCATCAGCGCTAGAAGAGAACTCTTCTATCATGCTTATTCAAACGCCTGTACAAAACTTGATGATTGGAATGTATGTTGCTGAATTAGATATACCCTGGCTGGAATCTCCTTTTATGTTTCAAGGTTTTCTTGTTGAAACAGAGAAAGAACTGGAGAAACTCCGCAAAACTTGTCAGTATGTTTATGTTGATTCCAGCAAGCAAAAGAAGCGCAAGATTAATACTAATACGAAAATAAAGTCCAATCAATTGGGTGGTCAAGCATTGATTTTTGGAAAACCTCCAAAACGTCTTGGAACATTTGAAAAGGAAATTTTAAGGGCGGAACTAAATTACAAGGATACAGGGATTCTTGTTTGTGGTTTTATGGACAAAATTGTGAGTGATGGGAGTATTGATGCCAAGTTAGCTAAAGAAGCAGTTTCCACATGTGTAAATAGTATATTACATTCTCCTGATGCATTTCTCTGGTTAAGTCAGTTAAAGCATAAGGATCAATATACCGCACAACATAGCTTAAATGTTTGTGTGTTATCCATTGTACTGGGGCGACATATTGGTTTGAACGAACTGCACCTTAATCAGGTTGGTTTATGCGGGATGATGCATGATATGGGGAAAATGTTGGTGCCCTTGGAGGTGTTAAATAAACCCGCAATACTTGAAGAAGACGAATTAGAGATAATGAGGAGTCATACAACATTGGGATATGAACTGTTGAAATCCAGTGATGATATGTTTTATGGCGCTGTCGAAACGGCATTAACTCATCATGAGCATCTAGATGGTAAGGGGTATCCACGGAAAATTAACAGTAATAATATGTCTTATTATTCAAATATTGTTGCTATTGCAGATATGTATGACGCAATAACCAGTGATCGAGTCTATCGAAAAGGGCGGACGCATCATGTAGCAACAAAAGCTATGTTAGATGTGTCAGGGAGTCATCTTGATGCTGAATTAGTGGTTAAATTCATTGAAAGTCTTGGTGTCTACCCTCCAGGTTGTTTTGTTGAGCTTAATAATGGAAGTGTTGCAATCGTTGTGGAACAGAATAGCCGATTTAAATTGCGCCCTAAAGTTATGATGATTTTAGATGAAGACAAAAATTCAATTGAAGGATCTGTCATTGATATTTCAGAAATGGTATTTGATAAATCAGGGAGTGTATTATCAATAAAAGCAATTATAAATCCTGATGATTATCAAATTGATAGCGAGAAATATTATCAACAAGGTGTGATACAGAAAGGCTTTTCAAAAAACAATTAATTTAATGGTTTTTATAATCAGGTTTTATACTTCCAGTAGCAATCCCATTAAATATTCTAATTGTCATTTTCAAGTGCATTGTTTGATGAAACTCGGTGCAGATATTAGGTTTGTATTTGCATATTTGGTAGCTTGCTCTTGATAAAGAGGCTTATAAAGGCTTAAATCGTTATGCTGAGAAATACACGCGCTGTCCTTTACTTATAAAAACTATAAGAACATTGGCAGGTTACACTCTTTAGCCTTGTACTTGTTTTTTTATAAACCCAATAATCTCATCTAAAGCAATATCCTGACTTTCCTGGTCTGTTCTTGCTCTATATTCAACATTTCCAGAGTCTAAGCCTTTATCGCCTAGTACGATACGAT
>JAGLUC010000056.1 GCA_023134955.1 Methylococcales bacterium
CGCAGGAGCGTGGGAACGAGAAAATACAGCTACAGTTCCATGGTTTTAATTAAATTATAACCACATTGTAGCAATCTGCTACAATGTGGTTGGTGGTTTTATAATTTAAAGGTTCATTATGGCAAAAGCAGCGTCTCCTATACGCTTGCAGGCGGATTTAATGCAAGCAGCCGAATTAACGGCTAAGCGATTCCATCGAAGTACGGCAGAACAGGTTGAGTATTGGGCTGATTTAGGGCGAACTGTCTCATCAACCTTAGACCCTGATATTTTGTTGTCCATTGCATCAGGATTAACAGCCATTAAAACCGAGCCTGTGATCTGTGTCCCTATTGATCCAAACAAGGTATTTAATGCACTGGAAGAAGATCGAAAAAAAGGGAGGCTAGCTGATACAGTCACATCAAGTGCGGTTAAATATCAGGCATCTAAAACACATCCAGGGTATCTGGAAAAAATACAACAAAATGGTGCTATTACCATCGGTCAATTTAATAATGGGGAATTTACAGCTTTAAATGAGATGGATTCTTGAAAAAAGACAAACAACTCTGGTTGTTAGCAGGAGGAAATGGTGCAGGGAAAACCACCTTCTACAAAACACGGCTTGAGCCATTAGGCTTGCCTTTTGTTAATGCCGATAGTCTCGCAAAACAACTTTATCCAGAGCAAGCAGAACAGCATAGTTACGAAGCGGCAAAAATAGCCGAAGTGATGCGTATAAAATTATTACAAGAAGGGCGTACATTTTGTTTTGAGACTGTCTTTTCTCACTCATCAAAAATTGATTTTGTTGCCCAAGCCAAAGCAATGGATTATGAAATCATATTAGTCTTTATCCATTTAGAACAAGTTTCACTAAACCTAGCTCGTGTTGTACAGCGAGTGTCTGAAGGCGGGCATTCTGTCCCTGAAAACAAAATAATCAGCCAAGTGCCTAGAGTTTTACAGAACATTAAGCAGGTTTTACCTTTATGTGATCATTGCTATTTACTAGATAATTCGAGCTTAAAAGACCCTTTTCAACAAATTGCAGTGATAAATAATGGACAAATCACACTAAAAACAGACCCATTACCAAACTGGACAAAAGAATTATTAACGGATTATTGGGATTAGAATTAAAGAAATAATCTAAATTTTCCAAGCTCTTTAACAATATATAAAAATCAATAAGTTATAACAGGGATAAAATCCATTGGTATTTTTGTAAAAAAGTACCTAAAGACTTGTTATAACTATTTTTTTGTGCGTTATACTACAGTTCACTGCCGCACAGGCAGC
>JAGLUC010000057.1 GCA_023134955.1 Methylococcales bacterium
GTCGGTTACACTATTTAACATGTTCTTTGTCCTTAGCTAAGTGTTGTGATTTGCAGATAGACCTTAGTCGGTTACACTTGATGGCTTAAAAGTCACAAAAGGTTAGATGTTGTGATTTGCAGATAGACCTTAGTCGGTTACACTACCTGTAGGATAAGCTGTTGAATAACAAGCCAGAACAATGATCTCTTGGTCAAAAAAGAGTGAGTTGTTCTGGTGCTTTTTCAATAGGTTTAGCTTTTTTACCAAAAAATACTTCAATTTTTCCGAATTGTCTGTCTGTTATTTTAATAATCCTGACTTCACCATCATCAGGCAATCTTGATTTTACTCGATTAACATGCACAATTGCATTTTCATCACTGGCACTGTGTCGCATGTAAACCGAATATTGCATCATGGTAAAACCATCATTCAGCAGAAACTTTCTAAAAAGCGTGTATTGTTTCCGCTCGGCTGGAGTCATTGTTGGTAAATCAAAAGTTACGATTAGCCACATAGAATCTCTGCCCCCAAAACTCATTGGCTCATTGCAAGGAGTTTTGGATAATGGATTTTAACGCTTTTATCCTCAAATGCTCGTTTTATATCGCCTAATACATAATGACAGGCAACCATTAAAGGCATTTTTTGCTGATTAAATACTACGGTGTCACTTAATAGATTTAACATTAATTGTTTATTAGACTGATTAACATCACTAATGTCTTCCTGTTCATTAAGTTTATAAACCAGCCAGTCAACCCAGGGTCTAAAGGGTTCCATTAAATCATCAGCCAAACAAAGTCCGTTATATTGATTATGATGTTGCACCCCTAATGCTGGGTGCAATCCACTGGCTACAATGGCTCTGGCAACCATTGCACGGATAATGGCATAGCCATAATTTAGTAAGCTATTAATCCCTGCTAAATCTGTATCTCTACGAAAGCTATTACCAAATAATAGTCGCCAATATTTTTGTGCTGCTTGTGCCTCAGCATTCTCAATATCGCCTGATTTTACTTGTTTGACCAAACGATCTAGTGATATGGCATTTTTACCAAAATATTTTAAAACCTCTGCTTGACCAGAAATTTTATGCTTAACAATTTGTTGCCAGATTCTTTTTTTAGTTATGCAGGAACAATCTATTTGTTGTTGTATGATTTTTGTATGTAGACTATTTGCATCACTAATCGGCAAAAGAACAGAGTAGGGCAGGTGACGTTCGTCACAAAACACCATAGCCACGTTGTTTTTCTGACAACAAACTATTAACGCTTGAGTTACCACAATAGCAGGGTGCTGTAATATTAAAACACCTAAATCTTCAATGGCTACTTGAGCCATTGTTTCACCTTTTTGATCAATTAATAACTGCTTATGTTTTAAATAAAGATAAGCAGGGCTACTAATATCAATAATTCGTTTAATCATCAGAAACTATTCCAATAGCATTTATTTTATGCAGTTTTAAATTCAATAAAGTCAAAAAGTTATGGAAAGACTTTTCTAGCATTTTTTTATTTTCAATAAGAGATTTTTCTCTTTTTGTACTTGTTTCAGTATGTAATCTAAGTGTTAGATCATATCCTCCACCAAGTTTTTGAACCCTATAAAATACTCGTTCTCCTGATTCGGCTAAAACACTTACCAGATCATTTCTATGTAAAGCTATAACAAATTGAGATTTGTCATC
>JAGLUC010000058.1 GCA_023134955.1 Methylococcales bacterium
CACGTTGTGATTTAGCAAATGCTTCCCCAAATGTTTTACCTATCCCCATCACCTCACCCGTAGATTTCATTTCTGGGCCTAATAAGGGGTCAACACCTGGGAATTTAACAAAAGGAAAGACGGCTTCTTTCACTGAGTAATATTTAGGAATACGTTCTTCTGTATAACCTTGCTGCTTTAAAGAGATACCCGCCATACAAAGCGCTGCAATTTTAGCTAAAGGATAACCTGTGGCTTTGGATACAAACGGCGCTGTTCTTGATGCTCTTGGATTAACTTCTAGCACATAAATGGTTTCACCTTGTATCGCAAACTGGGTATTCATTAAGCCTCTTACCCCTAATGCTTTTGCCATATTTGCCACTTGTTCTCTTAACTGATCTTGTAATTTTTTAGACAAGTTATAAGGTGGAATAGAACAGGCTGAGTCTCCTGAATGAACCCCTGCTTGTTCAATATGTTCCATCAAGCCACCGATTAGCACAGTTTCGCCATCGTAAATCGCATCTACATCCATTTCAATCGCATCATCAAGGAAACGATCTAATAAAACGGGTGAATCATTAGAAACAGTTACTGCTTCTTTCATATAACGACGTAAACTTTCTTCATCTGTCACAATTTCCATCGCTCGCCCACCTAAGACATAGGAGGGTCTTACTACTAATGGATAACCTAATTCTTTGGCCTGCCCAACTGCCTGATCCACTGACCTTGCTGTTGCATTAGGTGGTTGTAGTAATCCTAAACGCTCTAATAATTTCTTGAATCGTTCTCTATCTTCTGCTAAATCAATAGAATCTGGAGAAGTGCCTATAATCGGTGCACCTGCTGCTTCCAAAGCCCTTGCCAGTTTTAACGGTGTTTGTCCCCCATATTGAACAATAACCCCTTTTGGCTTCTCTAAATGAATGATTTCAAGTACATCTTCCAAAGTCAATGACTCAAAATACAAGCGATCTGAAGTATCAAAATCAGTTGAAACTGTTTCTGGGTTACAGTTGATCATAATGGTTTCAAAACCATTTTCACGTAAGGCTAATGCGGCATGGACACAACAGTAATCAAATTCAATCCCCTGCCCTATTCGATTAGGCCCGCCACCTAAGATAATTATTTTTTCTTTATCAGAGACATTGGCTTCACATTCTTCCTCATAGGTTGAATATAAATAGGCGGTATCGGATGAAAACTCAGCAGCACATGAATCTATACGCTTATAAACGGGTCGAATATTTTGTTTATGGCGTACATTTCTAATTTCTGATTCTTTTGTATCTAATAATTTAGCCAATCGCTCATCAGAAAAACCTTTGCGTTTTAGACGATATAACTCACCTTCATCTAAAGTTGCTAAGGTTTTAGTGGCTAATGATTTTTCAGTCAATACCAAATCTTCAACTTGCGCTAAAAACCAGGGATCAATTTTGCTGGCTTCATGTATCTCATCAAAACTCATGCCGCTTCTAAAAGCATCAGCCACATACCATAAACGTTCTGGCCCTGGATGACGCATTTCGCTTTGTAGCTTGTCCCGGATATTATCTTCAGTTAAATCAACAATTTCATCCAGACCACTAACACCAATTTCCAGGCCTCTTAATGCTTTTTGCAAAGATTCTTGAAAAGTACGCCCAATCGCCATCACCTCACCCACTGATTTCATTTGCGTGGTTAAACGGTCATCTGCTTGTGGAAATTTTTCAAAGGTGAAGCGTGGCACTTTAGTCACCACATAATCAATAGTTGGTTCAAATGAAGCAGGAGTTGCGCCGCCTGTAATTTCATTTTTCAGCTCGTCGAGCGTGTATCCCACTGCCAGTTTTGCCGCGACTTTAGCAATCGGAAAACCCGTTGCTTTAGATGCCAGGGCGGATGAACGAGAAACCCTTGGGTTCATTTCAATCACTACCATGCGACCATCTTCTGGATTAATAGCTACTTGTACGTTTGAACCACCAGTATCCACACCAATCTCACGCAATACCGCTAATGAGACATTACGTAAAATTTGGTATTCTTTATCGGTTAATGTTTGTGCTGGCGCAACGGTAATTGAATCACCCGTGTGTACCCCCATGGGATCCAGGTTTTCTATGGAGCAGATAATAATGCAATTATCATGAGTGTCTCGCACCACTTCCATTTCATATTCTTTCC
>JAGLUC010000059.1 GCA_023134955.1 Methylococcales bacterium
CTCTTTTATCACATTATGATTAAATTGTTTCGATATTGTTGCTGTTTTTTGAATAGGTGGTGATTTCTTAGCCACTGTTGATGAACGATCCAGAAAATCAATTTTCTCTGCATAGCCAGCGTATTGATCAACATTTCGATTTAAGGGTCTTTTAGGAATAACGCCATCTACCCCCATCTTCCTCGAACTGCTCACAATATGTAGATTTTGTTTTTCTGCCGCAAAATCTGTTAACTCAGAATGAGAGATAGGCTTTTTAGAGGGCACAGAAGAATTTGCCTGTGAATTTAGTTTATTTTGGATGACTTGCTCATCAAAATCTTTAGCTGCCACAATTTCAACACCGTCTTCGACTGACCGGTTTGACATGATAACTGCATCTGCACCCAATTCTTCTTTAACCATCTTCATGGCCTGACGAATATTTTTTGCAACAAATCGTTTGATCTTCATGGTGCGTCCTATTTTTATCTACTTATGCGCTATGTACGCTGCCCAACCGTTGAAACCACCTTAATCTGCCGATCTTCGGGAATTTCATTATATGCCAGAACATGTAACTCAGAAATTGAATGACGAACAAATCGAGCTAACCAGGGACGGATAAAAGAGGAAACCAGCAACACTGCCGCTTGTCCCTCCATTTCCATTTTTTGAGCACTTTCTTCTAATGATTTATGCATTTGCTCAGCTAACCCTGGTTCTATACCCGCTCCGTTTTCGCCCGCCGTCTGTAATGACTGATGCAATAACTGTTCCAACTCTGGCTCTAAAGTAATAACCGCAAATTCCTCTTGTACCCCATTGATTTCATGGACAATTGAGCGGCCTAAAGCTGCTCGAACGGCTGAGGTTAAAATGTCAGGATCTTGACTCTTCACAGCATATTCCGCCAAAGTTTCAGCAATAGTTCTAATATCTCTGATTGAAACAGTTTCTCGCAATAAATTTTGCAATACCTTAACCAGAATACCCAGTGCTAATGTCTTGGGTATCAAATCCTCAACTAATTTAGGTGCTGATTTAGCTAAATTATCCATCATATTTTGCGCTTCTTCATAACCAAATAATTCATAAGCATTGAGTTGCAAAATATGACTCAAGTGGGTTGCAACCACCGTTCCGGGATCTACTACGGTATATCCTAAGGTTTGCGCTTTATCTTTTTGATTTCGATCAATCCAGATAGCCTCAAGTCCAAAAGCAGGGTCTTGCGTCACCTCTCCTTCTAACGAGCCAAAAACCTGTCCCGGATTGATCGCCATTTCCATTTCAGGTCTAATTTCAGCCTCTCCCACTGTCACCCCCATGAGAGAAATTCGGTAAGTTGTGGGAGATAAATCCAGATTATCTCTAATATGTACAGAAGGCACTAAAAAACCTAACTCCTGAGACAATTTTTTACGTACTCCTTTAATTCGTGTTATTAATTGGCCACCCTGGTTTCTATCAACCAGCGGAATTAATCTATATCCTACTTCCAGGCCAATAACATCAACAGGCATGACATCATCCCAACCCAGTTCTTTAATTTCTTTAACCCGTTCTTGTTGCTGCGGCACTGCAACTTGCTCCAGCATTTTTTCTTGTGCTTTTTTATGTCGCTGGTCAACCATATAGGCTCCAGCTAACAGTACCAAAGCTAGTAAAATAAAAACCAGATTGGGCATTCCAGGAATAATACCTAACAAACCCATAATAGCTGCTGTCACTAATAATGACTTTGGATCATTAAATAATTGCGCCGTTACTTGCTGCCCTACATTTTCCTCACTTCCTCGTACTCGTGTGACCACAATAGCGGATGCTGTTGATAAAAGTAATGCTGGAATTTGAGCAACCAGACCATCTCCGATGGTTAATAAAACATAGACTTCTCCCGCATTGGCAAAGCTCATTCCATGCTGGCCCACACCAATTGCCAAGCCACCAATAATATTGACAAATAAAATGATAATCCCGGCAATGGCATCGCCTCGTACAAACTTGCTGGCACCATCCATTGAGCCATAAAAATCTGCTTCAGCCGCTATTTCAGCTCTACGTGCTCTTGCTTGGTCTTGGTCAATCAAGCCTGAATTCAAATCAGCATCAATCGCCATTTGCTTACCTGGCATGGCATCTAAGGTAAACCTTGCACCAACTTCAGCAACACGCCCTGCACCTTTAGTCACCACCACAAAATTAATAACAACCAAAATGGCAAAAACAACCAGACCAACCGCAAAATTACCGCCAATAACGAAAGAGCCAAAAGCTTCAATCACCTTTCCGGCAGCATCACCGCCGTTATGCCCTTCTAATAACACGATTCTTGTTGAGGCAACATTTAATGCCAGCCTGAGTAAAGTGGCAATTAAGATAACAGAGGGGAAAACAGCAAATTCCAGTGGTTTTAAACTGTAAATAACCACCAGTAAAATGATCAATGAAAAAGCAATATTGAAGGTGAAAAACAAATCCAGTAAAAAGGCAGGCAGTGGCAATACGATCATAGCTAAAATCATCACTATGATTAACGGCGCACCCAGGCCCATCCCTGGTATGGTCTTAATTGAATTGGTTATTTTAGCTAGATCCATAAATTTATTTTTTCTTGAGCATCTTTATAATTCTTTATAGATATAAGCACAATTCATACCAATACCTCCACCGTGCTATTCTTGTCTAAATTCATCGGGTACTTCTAAATCTCTTGGATGTACAGGCTTTTCTGTTACATTAGCCATGGCTGTTTTCAACTGAAAAACATAAACTAAAACTTGTGCAACTGCCAAAAAAAGTCCTTTCGGAATTTCTTCTTTTAATTCAGTTGAGTAATATAAAGCTCTTGCCAAAGGAGGAGTAGGAACTAAAGGAACTTTTGCTTCTAGTGCTACATTACGTATTTGTGTAGCGACATGATCAACACCTTTTGCTACCACGACAGGTGCGCCTGCCCCCATTAAGTCATATTTTAAGGCAACCGCATAATGGGTTGGGTTGGTAACAATAACATCGGCTTTTGGTACTTCCTCCATCATTCGTTGTTGAGCCATTTCCATCTGTTTGCGACGTATCTGACCTTTAACTTCTGGATTACCTTCTTGTTCTTTTGATTCGTCCTTAATTTCCTGCTTGGTCATTTTTAATTGACGCTTGGTATTCCATAATTGATATGGCACATCAATAGCGACAACTAAAAACAAAGTAGAACTTAAAATCAAAAAACAAAAAGCGATTATATCGACCGCTTTATGTATTGCATGTGATAAAGATAACGAGCTTAAGCTCATAAATTGATCAAAATAAAAATTAAATAAATTTCCTGCAACAAAAAATACCAAGCTGATTTTAATGACCGCTTTTAATAATTCAATCCATCCCTGAGGGCCAAACATCCTTTTTATACCACTGAAGGGATTCATCTTGGAAAATTTAGGACTCATTGCTTCCATGCTAAAATTCCAGCCTCCCATCATCATCGGAGTAAATAAGGCAACTAAAACCAAAGGAAAAACCAAAGGTACGATTAACAATAAACCATCAAGTAATACCTGTTTAAAATAAATAACAATGCTAGCTTTATCAAAAATAACCTCTCTGCTCAACTGGAATTGCTGGCGCATCAAATTAGCCAAACCTCTGCTAATTGATTCGCCCGTAAATAGCAACATAACCGACCCTGTTATCAATGCAACAAAGGTATTCAACTCTCTTGAACGCGGTATTTGCCCTTTTTTTCTGGCATCGGCAAGACGCTTCTCGGTGGGCTCTTCCGTTTTATCTTGTCCTGTATCTTCTGCCATATTTTATGCTCATCAAGATTAAAGTCTTAACAATTGGCTAATCAAGCTAAAGCCATCGGTTAATACATTAGAAAATACTTCCAGGGTATTTGACAGGGTAATCCAAACCAAAACCATACCCAACATAATAGTAATCGGAAAACCGACTCCAAAAATCTGTAGTTGCGGCGCAGCTCTTGCCGCCACACCAAAACTAATATTCACAAACAGTAGTGCAGCCATCACAGGTAAAGCCAATAACACACCTGCGACAAATATTTGACTACTCCATATAATAATTGACCATAACTCATCTAAACCAAAACCGATACTTGCAACAGGTAAAGTTTTGAAGCTTTCCGTCAACATTTCAATCAACAGCAAATGTCCATTGACCCCTAAAAACATTAAACTTGAGGAGACAACAAAGACTTGTGCAATAACTGGAACCTGAATACCTGTCACTGGATCGACCATAGATGCGAACCCTAAGCCCATGCTATAAGCAATACTTTGTCCTCCGACCAGCATAACAGAAAATACCATTTGCAAAACGAAACCAGTGCTCACACCAATAACAATTTGTTGAATAGTCACCAAAAAACCTTGATAACTAAAAACAGCAATATTTGGAGGATCGGGGATTACAGGAATAACAATCAGTGTAATTAAAAAAGAGACCATTACTCGAATCTTTGCTGGTAGCGATCTGACACTAAAAATAGGAATAGAAATAAACATTGAGCTAATACGCACAAATGGCCATATGAAGGAGGCTAAAGCAGATAATATTGCCTCTTCTGTAAAGCTCAGCATTTCAACCGATTAACGTGGGAATTTGATACATTAAATCTTGAAAATAATCAATAACAACCTGTAACATCCAGGGTCCCGCAACCATTAACACCACAATAATGGTAATCAACTTAGGAATAAAAGTTAGTGTTTGCTCATTAATTTGGGTTGCCGCTTGAAACATTGCGATTACAAGTCCTACAGCCAGAGAGGATAGCAAAACAGGGGCTATTAATTTGATCGCTACAATAACGGTATCTTGGGCAATACCTGATATAACTTCAGGAGTCATAAGCACTCCCCCGTGATCAAAAAACAACCTGACTTATACATAAAAACTTGCTGCTAACATTTCTAAAACCAGTGACCAACCATCTGCCAACACAAACAACATGATTTTAAAAGGTAAAGAGATAATCATTGGAGACAACATCATCATCCCCATTGACATTAAAACACTGGCGACCACCAGATCAATCACCAGAAAAGGTAAAAAGATTAAAAATCCAATCTGAAAAGCTGTTTTTAGCTCACTGGTTACAAAAGCAGGCAATAAAAGTGAAAAAGGAACATCATCAACGGTTTCAAAATCTTGTTGCCCAGATATTCTCATAAACATTTCTAAATCCGCTTCACGTGTTTGCTTCATCATAAACTGCCTAAAAGGAACTGATGCTTTTTCGATAGCGGTTACAGCATCAATTTTTTCTTCTAAGTAGGGCTGAACCGCTTGAACATTTACTTTTTCAAAAACGGGCATCATGATAAAAACTGTTAAAAACAAAGACAGTCCAAGTAATACTTGATTACTCGGTGCCTGAGCGGTTCCTATCGCCTGGCGTAACAAACCCAAAACAATCATGATCCGGGTAAATGAGGTCATGGTTAACAATATTGATGGTAATACGGTCAATATTGTCATCAAAGCCAGGATTTGAATAGTGACCGTATAAGTCTGCCCACCATTTGGGGCAGTTATTACTGTAACAGCGTCTACACCTGGCAGTGCCCAAGCTGATGAGACCGATACAATGACCAGCATAAAACTAAAGCCTGTCAATCTAATTAACTTTACAGCAGATTTAGTCATTCGCTGCACCCGTCATTAATTGCTTTAATTTTTCAGAAAAATTATCTCCGCCTTGCTGATTATCTATTTCTTTATATAAAAGGTCATCACCTTCTAATACTAATAGGTTATCAATTCTTCCCGGAGTAACACCTAAAACCAATTGTTTTTCACCGACCTGAACTAATACCAGCTTTTCTCGCATCCCTAACGACAAACCAGTGAGGACTCTCATTTGCTGTTTAGTATTGATAGCAGACACTACACCCATTTTTCGCATAAACCATACGCAAACAAAAAACAGAGCCAAAACAATTACCAACCCCATAGCCCAGCTTAATATATGCTCATAAGAAACACCTGTCACAGTCTTTTTATCAGCACCCGTAGCCCAAACATTTGAAATGGGAAACATAAAGATCATACCAGCTCTTATAAAAGCTCTTACTCTACCAACCTTTGTCATACTCTCGCCTTTATAAAGACTGTTATCCCAGTTTTTTCACCCTTTCAGATGCGCTAATAACATCTGTTAAACGAATACCAAATTTTTCATTAACCACAACCACTTCACCATGAGCGATTAAAGTGCCATTCACCAAAACATCCATGGGCTCGCCTGCAAATCTATCCAGTTCAATAACTGAGCCTTGATTAAGCTGTAACAAATTTCTAATATTAAGCTTTGTTCGTCCTATTTCCATTGAAATAGTAACAGGTACATCAAGAATAATATCCAGCTTGATCTCTTCTGATGAAATTTCGCTACTGTTTGAATCACCCTCAGTTGTCTGCTCTAATTCATCAAACTGAGCCGATTCAAGATTCCCCGCATCACTCTCATCTCCCTTGCCTGCTTCAGCAGAAGATTGCTCATCCATTGCCGCTGCCCAATCATCATCTACCGTTTCTTGCTCTTCTTCGCTCATTGTTTTACCTGATTACTAGCAAATTAATATTCTTTTAATTTTTTCAAAAATCTAATGCTTATATTGAATCCTGATTTATTTTTTCGGTTATCTGAATCGCATAATTACCATCCGACAAACCTACTTTCCCTTTAAAAACAGGCACCTCTTCAGCCTCAACATCCACTATTTCTGGCATATCAAAAGGAATTACATCGCCTTTCTTAAAGTTCATCACATCTTTTATCGTCATGCTTTTTTCGACCAGCATGCTATTTACAGAAACTTCACTCCGTAACACTTCTTTTCTTAAATTCTCTTGCCAAGTACCATCTATTTCACCGCGGTCACTACTCATGGCATCTAACAATTCTCTGATAGGCTCAATCATTGTATAAGGCATAGCTATATTAATATCACCACCGCCACCTTCAAGCTCCACATGGATGGTTGAAACGACAACGATTTCAGAGGGACTGACAATATTTGCAAACTGCGGATTCACTTCCGAGCTTAAATAGTCCAGCTCAATTTCCATAACTGGCTTCCAGGCCTCCTTCAAATCTTTAAACAATAAATCAAGAATCAATTGAATCACTCGCATTTCTGTTGCCGTAAATTCACGCCCTTCAACTTTATTGTAAAACTTGCCACCCCCACCAAAAAAATTATCAACCGCAGTAAATACCAGTCGTGGCTCTATAACAATTAAAGCGCGTCCTTTTAAAGGTGAAAACCGAACAACATTAAGATTGGTCGGCACAAATAAGCTTTGTATGTATTCAGAAAATTTTTGCACTTGAATGCCTGAAATAGAAATTTCAGCCGACCTTCTAAGAAAATTAAAAAGGGAAATTCTAAAATAACGCGCCAATCTTTCATTAACCATCTCCAAAGTTGGCATCCTGCCCCTGACTATTCGCTCTTGACTATTAAAATCATAGTTTTTAGTCGTACCATCATCTTCTTCGATTTCTGTTTCTACATGCCCATCATCAACACCATGCAATAGGGCATCAATTTCATCTTGTGATAAAAGATCTGCTGTCGACATATTATTGCATCACAAATGTAGTAAAAAAAAGATCACTCACTTTGTTTTTTCCAGTCATTTTTTCCATAATACTACCTATTTCCTTTAACATTTGTTCACGAAGAGTTTGCTTTCCTTCACGAGTTATTAAATTACCTGAACTATTAGCACTTACTATCATTAACAAATTATTACGTATCATCGGCTCATGTTTTTTCAACGCTTCCAATGTATCCTCACCCTTAACCAACAGAGAAATTGATACTTGTATCAAATTAGCAGTTGAATCTTTAGAAAAATTTACCAGCAAAGGCTTTGTTAAATCATAATAAACATTATCAACAGCCTCATCATCGCCTGCATCACCCTCTTCAACTTCTTCCACAGTCTCATCATCTGTTGCTACTGAATCACCCATCATAAAATAGTAAGCCGCCCCACCACCAGCTAACAGCAATACAATAGCAATAATTATAATCATTTTTTTTGATGACTTTTGTTCTTCACCTTCTTCTACATCATTTTCTGCCATAACACTTTCCTAATCTCTAACAACCTCATTCAAGGTTTACCTCAAAATTAATTCTAATATCTATAGTTTATTTACTAAAGACTCGCTTACTCTATATTAGATCAAAATAACTCAATAATCCTATAAACAGACATCTATTTTTGAGCAAATTAAATGCCATTTAATAAATATTATTAAAATTCAATTGGATAAGATTTAAAGACCGAAGGGGATAGCTCTTCCTGAAAAAGGTTTTTTATAGATCAATCAAAGTTTTGGGTAGATATTTCCAGTTTAGCAGAATAAGCTTTAGCATCATAAACAGGACATTGACATTTAAAAAAGGTCTGTATATTGTGGGATATAAAAAAGACCTGACACATTTCTTTTTTATTATGGTTGGATTGGAATCAACAAAAGAGTTATGTTAATTTACAAACAACTGAAACGTTATTATTTATATTGATTGCTCAGCGACGAATTGAAACTCGTCCAGACCGAATAGGGTCTCTTGCAGTAAAAAAGAGACCAAAAGCATTCTCCTTATTAATGAAACCAAGAGAACAAGCAAGGGTAGAGATTAGAAAGAATGGTCACCCTAAAAAAATAAAATAACCAATTGTAATTAAAGATGTTTTTGCCTTAAATAAGTGCCATTCAACCCCTTTATTTTTTATTACCAAATATTAACATGTAGGATGGGCAAAGAAGGGATGACGTGCCCATCTTTTCTGTTTTAAATTTGATGGGCACGGGATAAAGCCCCCTTTGCCCATC
>JAGLUC010000006.1 GCA_023134955.1 Methylococcales bacterium
GTTGGATGTTGAAAGGCAGGGCGCTTTGAAGTTATTAAAAGGATTGTTGGGGTGAATTTATCTCAAATGACAGTTCCTTTAAGTGATTGCATATCACTTTACGGTGGAGGTACTCCATCAAAAGATAATCCCGAATATTGGAATGGAACTATACCTTGGGCATCAGTAAAAGATTTAAAGGCAGCAAAACTAAATGATACTCAGGATTCTATTTCTGAATTAGGACTGAATAATAGTTCAAGTAAAATGGTAAAAGCTGGTTCTATAATAATTGCAACAAGAATGGCTGTTGGTCGAGTTGCCATTGCTGGTGTGGATGTAGCAATTAATCAAGATTTAAAAGCTATCAACTGCTCAGAAAATGTAGATGTTAAATATTTATTTTATTTTTTATTTTCACAAGAGCAAAACTTTAATAACGTTGCCTCAGGTGCAACAGTTAAAGGAATAAAAATAAATCATATCTTGGATATGAAGATCCCTCTACCACCCCTAACAGAACAAAAAAAGATTGCAGAAATTTTAGATGTGGCGGATAGCCTAAGACAAAAAGACCAGCAACTGATCGAACATTACACCGCCCTCAGTCAATCACTCTTTTTGGAAATGTTTGGTGATCCTTTTACTAATCAACATGGTTTTGAAATAGGGACAATTCGTGATTTATTAGAAACAGCAAAGTATGGAACAAGTGCAAAAGCACAAGAAGCTGGTGAATATCCATACTTGCGAATGAATAATATAACTTATGGTGGAGACATGGATTTCACTTCATTGAAATATATAAGTTTAGAGGAAAAAGATAAACCGAAGTATTTAGTTAGGAAAGGAGATATCCTATTCAATCGGACGAACAGCAGGGAGCTGGTTGGGAAGACAGGCCTTTATAACGAAAATAAGGAAATGGTAATTGCTGGTTATTTAATTCGATTGAGAACAAATGCTAAAGCAAATCCTTATTTTATCTGGGCATATCTGAATTCAAAACATGGAAAAATAGTGTTAAACCATATGTGTAAAAGTATTGTTGGTATGGCAAATATTAATGCACAGGAATTGCAAAATATAAAAATAGTTTTACCACCAGTTGCTAGCCAAAATAAATTTGCCGAACGTATCAAAGCCATCGAAAAACAAAAACAACAAGTTAAAGTAAGTTTAAAAAAATCCGAAGCCTTATTTAATAGTTTGTTGCAACGCGCTTTTAAAGGCGAGCTCACGGAAAGTAAAGCGGCATAACCATGATGAACCTCAGCAATAACAAGGATAGCCTCTATGAGTGAAGATAAAGACATCATTATTTATCAAGCAGAGAATGGCGCGATTGAGTTCAAGGCCGATGAGGCTTCAGCTGTCCGGAATTTCCGGATAGCTCAAAAAGAGGATGGAGTAATAGCTTCTGGCAAGAATAGGGTGAGGCTTGTATGAGTGACGATAAAAAAATCATTATTTATCAAGCTGAAAATGGGTCGATTGAGCTTAAAGGTGACGTCACTAATGACACCATTTGGGCTAATCAAAAAGAAATTGCTCAAATCTTTGATGTCACATCCCAGAATATAACGATTCACCTCAAACAGCTGTTTAAAGAGGGCGAGCTTGATGAGAATTCAACCTGTAAAGAATCCTTACAAGTTCAAACAGAGGGGAAACGAAAAGTTACCCGTAAAATAAAGACATATAACCTTGATGTGATGATTGCCGTTGGTTATCGCGTTAATTCAGTACTGGGCACAAAATTCAGAAAATGGGCAACTCAAACCCTTAAGCAGCATATTACTCAGGGCTACACCATTAACCCATCCCGCATCGAAAAAAATCTTAATACATTTTTACATGCCGTTGATGAAGTGAAAGCCTTAGCTAAAAATAATCAACAATTACACACGGATGACGTGTTGGCACTGGTTACTGCCTTTGCTCACACTTGGTTTTCACTTGAGTCATATGATGAAGACAAATTGCCCTTGCAGGGTAAAAACCATCAGGTGATTACACTAGAGGCGGATGAGCTTTATCAGGCTGTCGCCATATTAAAGCAAAACTTACTCGAAAAGAAACAAGCAACCGCATTGTTCGCTCAGGAAAAAAACCAGGACAGTTTGGCGGGTATTTTGGGTAATGTTTATCAGTCTGCTTTTGGTGAAGATATGTATCCAACTTTGGAAGAAAAGGCGGCAAATTTACTCTATTTCATTATCAAAAATCATCCTTTTAACGATGGTAATAAACGCACAGCTGCATTTGCCTTTATCTGGTTTTTACAAAAAGCGGGGATTAATTTTGAAGGTAAGTTAACACCTGAAGCGCTCACATCAATCACTTTGCTAATTGCAGAAAGTAAAGCAGATAATAAAGACCGTATGGTTGGCTTGGTGATCTTATTATTAACAGGCAAGTCGGAATGAGTGTCGTAATTATTTTAATTATGGCGAATTTGCCACAATTATATTTTAAATAAAATTGTTTATAAATTATAAAAACTAGTGGCTTATGAGTAATTTTACTTTTATTAAAACAGATTTTCCTGATTTATTTTCTGATGCTCAAGAGGCAGAACAACTTACGTTCGTATCCCCCAAAGCCGCTGCTATTTTCTGTCGTAGTACCTTAGAAAATGCGATTAACTGGTTATATGAAAATGACACCAAGTTAACTCGCCCATGGCGTACTGATTTAAGTACTTTAATGCATGAGCATGAGTTTCGTTCACTGTTTAATCAAACATTATTTGGGGAGTTAAATTTAGTACGCAAAACAGGCAACCTTGCTGCGCATGGTAATAAAGTTAGCCAACAAGATGCGTTAGCTTCATTAAAATATCTGTTTCGCTTTATGCGCCACTTGGCAATTTATTACGGCAAAAATTCACCTGAACCTCAGGTGTTTGATGAAAAGTTAATTCCTTTACCTGAAAGCGCTTCAACACAACAAACATCCACTTTAGAGGGTGTAAGTGCTGAAGATATTAAAGCCTTAATTGAAAAGTTGGCATCTAAAAATAAAGAGTCACGTCTAGCAGAGCAACAAGTACTCGAACAAGCCAAAGAAAATGAAAAGCTAAAAGCACAAATTGAACAGCAACAATCTGAACTTACCGCACGTAAAAAAGAACGTGAAAAGGCTGTTGATATTGATACGGCTGTACCTTTAGAAGTTTCCGAAGCAGAAACCCGCCGTCGCTATATTGATCTCTCTTTAAGGGAAGCCGGTTGGAATGAGTTACGTGAAGGTCGAGAATTAGAATATGAAGTAACAGGTATGCCGGTTAGCACTAATCGCAGTGGCATTGGTTATGTTGATTATGTGTTATGGGGTGATGATGGTTTGCCATTGGCAGTGGTTGAAGCGAAAAAGACCATGGCTGATCCCCGTAAGGGAAAGCATCAAGCCGAATTATATGCCGACTGTTTAGAAGCCATGCATGGTCAACGCCCGATTATTTTTTATAGCAACGGTTTTGAAACCTATTTATGGGATGATCAATTTTATCCTGAACGTGAAGTACAAGGTTTTTATAGTAAAGATGAATGTCAGCTATTAATTGATCGACGTAACAGTCGTTCTGATTTACGAGAGTTTAAAGTTAACCGTGAGATAGCAGGGCGACCATACCAATTAGAAGCCATTACTCGAATAGCAGAGAATACGGTTACACAAAATCAGCAAGGCCTATTACGAGGTCGCGCCCGACAGAGCTTACTGGTTATGGCAACAGGCAGTGGTAAAACACGAACTGCGGCAGCCATAGTGGATATGTTCAGTAAATGTAATTGGGTGAAGCGTGTTTTATTTTTAGCTGATCGTAATGCTTTAGTCTCACAAGCCAAAGATGCATTTAATGAACATCTACCTAATCTATCAGCAATAGACTTAACTAAAGAAAAAGAAGATAACGGAACGCGCCTGGTTTTTTCAACTTATCCCACCATAATGAATAAAATTGATGGCGTAAGAAATGGTGACTCAGAGCAGGAACGTTTCTATGGTATAGGCCACTTTGATTTAATTATTATTGATGAAGCACATCGTTCGGTTTATCAAAAATACAGAGCCATTTTTGAATATTTTGATGCAATGTTAGTGGGCTTAACGGCAACACCGAAAAAAGAAGTCGATCACAATACCTATGGTTTATTCGGTATTGAAGACGATAACCCCACCTTTGCTTATGAACTCGATGCAGCGGTTAATGAAGGACACCTAGTACCACCTAAATCGATGTCTATCCCGCTTAAATTTGTGCGTGAAGGCGTAAAGTACGAAGACTTATCCAAAAAAGAACAAGAAGAATATGAAGAAAAGTTTGGTGATCCTACTATAGGCGAAGCGCCAGATGAAATTTCGAGCACAGCAATTAATAAATGGTTATTTAATACCGACACAGTCGACAAGGTGCTTGAGCAGTTAATGACGGAAGGCATTAAAGTACAAGGTGGCGACAAGTTAGGTAAAACCATTATCTTTGCCAAGAATCACGATCATGCCGTTTTTATCGAAGAACGATTTAATAAAAACTACCCTGAATATTCAGGTAAGTTTTTACGCGTTATTGATAACTATGAAACCAAAGCGCAAGACTTACTAGAAATTTTTGTCGACAAGCATGAAGAACGTGATCCGCAAATTGCTGTTTCGGTTGATATGATGGATACGGGTGTTGATGCTCCTCGAGTAGTTAACTTAGTATTCTTCAAACAAGTAAAATCATCCACTAAGTTTTGGCAAATGATTGGCCGTGGTACGCGTCTATGTCCTGATATATTTGGCATTGGGAAAGATAAAGAATATTTTCAGATTTTTGATTATTGTGAAAACTTTGAGTTTTTTGACATTAATCCTGATGGTATTGAAGCCAAGTTAATTAAAAGCCTAACGCAACAAGTGTTTGAAGCGAAATTAGAAGTGGCGTTATTAATTAGAGGGAAGTTAGAGAGTTCAGATGAAGAGCGTAACTTAGCAAGTAGTTATATTAAAGAACTCAATAAATTAGTTGCTCAGTTAGACAGAGAACGATTTGTTGTTAAAGCAAAATTGCGTACTGTTGTTGAATATAGCAACAAGACACGATGGGGGAATCTCTCGCAAGGAGATATGTTAGATATTAATACGCATGTATCTTCATTAATATTACCTGATAAAGCTGATGATGAGCTGGCAAGACGATTTGATGTTCTCATCTTAAATTATCAAATAGGCTTGTTGTCAGGCGCATACAGCACAACGCGTTATTTGAATAAAATAAACGCCATCGCCAAAGCCTTGCTCAAGAAACAAAATATCCCTGCTGTAGCCCTACAAGTGCCTTTGTTAAATAAATTACAAACGGAAGACTTTTGGAAAGCAATCAATACAAACCGATTAGATGAAGTACGATTAGGCTTACGTGATTTAATCCAATACTTGGATAAAGACAAAATAGAAAATGTTATCACGACATTTGAAGATAAGTTAGATAAGTCAGGTATTAAAGAACGTGATGTCATTCCTTCATATGGTCAACTACAAAGCTACAAAGATCGAGTTGAATCTTATGTTCGCCAGCACAGCGATCATCTAGTAATTAATAAACTTAAAACAAACAAACCGATCACTGAATCAGAATTAACTGAACTCGAACGCATATTATTTGATGGTTCAGTCGTAGGCACAAAACAAGAATATATCGACAGCTATGGCGATAAGCCCCTGGGTGAGTTTGTTCGAAGCATAGTAGGTTTAGATATATCCGCTGCTCAAGACGCTTTCGCAGAGTTTATTCAAGCCGGAAACTTAAGCGCAAACCAAATGACCTTTATCAATACCATTATCACGTATCTAACCAAGAACGGCATTATTGATAAAACAATGTTATTTGAATCACCCTTTACCAATATTCATGATCAAGGTTTGTTGGGGGTATTTGATGATGCAGAAGCAACTAAAGTTATTAGGCTAATTGATAAGGTCAATGATAATGCTTTGGTTCATGGGATGACTGCGTAGATATCAGAAGAAAATGGTATCTGTCCCATTTTCTTTCGTGGTGAACTAACAGATGGATGGTGAGAACATAACCTTGATTTATAAGTGGTGAGAACTCTACCGAAGTATTGTTAGAAAAAATTAAGGTAGAACGCGAAGCAATGGAATTAACAAAGTCGAAGAAGAAATTTATTGCATGAGGTAACAAAAATAACATTATAACTTGAAAGGAATAGTCAGTGAATTTAGTAGGGATAAAAATAATAAGAGTCAAAGTATAATAATAGGCAATAAAAAAATGATAAGCAATATGAGTGGTTTGATTATCAAAGATCCATACATTACCCGTATTCTGAATGGACAGAAAACGTGGGAAATGAGAAGCACGAAAACTTCAAAACAGGGATTAATTGCATTAATAAAAAAAGGCAGTGGCCAAATCTATGGTGTTGCTAATTTAGTTAGTGTGAATGGCCCCTTATCACGCGAAACCATGCTCAATAGTATTGAAAAACATACTATCGATAAGCCTAGAATATATTCTGGTGAAGTCGACAAGTGGAAATATGCCTGGGTCTTACAAGACGCAAAGCAATTACCGACCCCTGTTCCATACCAACATAAGAACGGAGCTGTTATTTGGGTTAATTTGGATTTATCTATATCGAATGCTATTACTAAACAGTTATAAATCATTTAAAAAAACAATTATAAAATAAGAAGACATTATGAGTATTATTGAAAAACTAAATGCAAGTCGTAAAGAGTTATTAGATTTAGGTTTAAGAAACCCGTTGATTAATTTTCGTACCAGAAAAGGCAAGGTCGATGTAGTAGATGAGATCTCACATGAGATTTTTAGAATCTTGGTGATTGATAATAAAAAGATGAGTTTTTCACCTGTGCCTGATAAAGCACTTTCTGATGATGATGGTGAGTTACTTGAATTATTTTCTGAGGAAGATGCGGATTGGTCAAAATTATTTTCAGAAGATGATGGAAATACTAGTGATAATGGTTTAGCAGGACGACATACTGATACTCGCTTACAAACAAAGATGGGGGCCAGTAGTTTACATGCCAGATTATTAACTATGCACAATGGCGCTAATACGTTTATTCAAGAACAGGGCGTTAACATTCTTTATCTTGCTTTAGGCTTTTTGCATTGGTATGAAGATGATAATTCAGATAAAAAGCGCATTGCACCATTACTCTTAATCCCGGTAGAAATTAAACGTGCCAGCGCGAAAGAAAAATTCCAACTTAGTTATACAGGTAATGATATTGGTCCTAACTTATCACTGTATGAAAAATTTAAAAATGAGTTCGCAATTAAATTACCAGAATTTGATGAGCAGGATACTGTTGATGTTGATGATTATTTTACGCAAGTAGAAAACTGTATTGCGGGTCAAAACCGATGGAAAGTGAGTCGTGATGAAATGGTTTTAGGTTTCTTTTCATTTGGTAAGTTTTTAATGTACAAAGATTTGGATCATGAGACTTGGCCAGAAGGGAAAAGACCTCAAGACCATAGCATTGTTCAAGCCTTATTATCTGAAGGTTTTAGAAATGAGACACCATTAGTGTCTGACGAATCTCATATTGATGATCTGCTTTCGCCTCAAGATGTAAATTTGGTAATGGATGCAGATAGTTCTCAAACACTGGCCATTCTTGATATTAATTCTGGTCAGAACATGGTCATACAGGGGCCACCAGGTACAGGGAAGTCTCAAACAATTACAAATGTCATTGCAGAAGCTATTGGTTTAGATAAAAAAGTTCTTTTCGTTTCAGAAAAAATGTCGGCACTTGAAGTTGTTAAGCGACGGTTAGATGCTGTTGGTTTAGGCGATGCGGTTCTAGAATTACACAGCCATAAGACAAATAAACGAGCTTTAATTGATGAGTTAAAACGGACAATAAATCTCGGTAAACCTATTGTTGGAAATATTAATGATGATATTCAGTCATTAACGGAAATGCGGGATCGTTTAAACGCATATTGTGAGGCTGTAAATAAGCCTATTTTAAATTCATCGATTACTCCTATTGATGCTATTGGTTTATACAAGGGATTAGGTGACGAGGTTACAAGCTTACCTCGTATCGACTTTTCTGAAATGAAAGATTGGGATATGGGTGATTTTAAGTCTAATCGACTTAGAGTTGAAGAACTTCAACGCCGTCTTATAGAAATGGGAGTGCCATCTAAAAATTCATTCTGGGGAATAAAAAGAACTGTATTATTGCCAACTGAAAATGAAAAACTCAAACAAATGCTGGTTGATGTTATTAAGTCTGTAGAGATGCATCGGGCCAATTCATGCGAGTTAGCTAAACAACTATTTTTAGATGAACCAAATTCGAATCATGAAGTTTCCATGATATGTCGAGCTGCTTTGCGTGCAAGTGAAGCTCCGAAACTGGAAGGTGTACGTGTTGATAGCGGTGATT
>JAGLUC010000060.1 GCA_023134955.1 Methylococcales bacterium
CGATGAGTGGCTGGGGCATCATCTATATTCATCTGTATGTCACGCCGCCCAACACACTCCAATGCAGGGTTGCCGTCAACACTGAGGCACGAGCCCGATCCCGCGAGGGACGTTATCCCGAAATGGGTGCGGCATCAGAGTGGGATTGGCATGTGGTAGAGACCTACGCATTCAGGCTTACTCGCAGGCTTGCCTCCATGGGACGTACAGTACCTGTTGTTAACGGCTAATTAATTAAGGTCTCAGAGTGATTTTAACCGGGTTCAATTTTCCTTATATTATAGAAAATAAGGGAATGTTTTATGAGTACATTTAAAAAGTATTTGGGACAGAGTAAAAACTAATGGAAAAACCAAATATTCATTTTGCCAACGAACTGGCTGAGCTATTAAAGCCATTTGAGCTCTCATTAGAGCAACTAAAAGTACAGAAGCTAAAGTTGATTATCCATGCTGGAACACCAAAAACTGGCACAACGAGCTTACAAACCTACCTGGGTAAAAGACAACGGAAGCTCAGAGGAAAAGGAATTCTTTATCCGCATAATCTTGAAAAATTACAAAATCCCACCGCACCAATACACCAATGGCTTGAGAAAAACTTAGTCACAACACACGTGGAATACTTTCTGGAAAACTTTAAGAACATAATCTCGCAAGTTAAAAAAGATACCCACACCATCATCCTGTCATCTGAAGGTGTTTACAACTACTGGTGGGATTTTCCTGATGAATCAAAAGATATCCTATGTGAACTGAGTAAGCTCTTCGATACTGAAGTCTGGGTATGGTTTCGTGAACCACTCGCGTTTATTGAAAGCTATTACAAACAATGTATCCGTAACCCACAAGTTGAAACCAACCCGTGTTATGGCAAAGACTTATCCTTTGCTGAGATGTTAGATATCGAATGGTTTTCTCAACATTTAAACTATCAAGGCTTCGTCAACGAATGCCAAACACTGTTTGGTAAAAATAACGTTTCAGTATTTAAATACGAAGGTGATGTGGTGCAAGAACTCATTCAGAAATTAGGGTTGGCAACTCCCCACGACAATCCGCCTCCAAGACAAAATAAAAGTTTAAATAGTGCTTCTATAGAATTACTAAGAACGATAAATCGCTATGATGTAAAAGCAAAAGATAAAGAGCTTTTGATTCCTCATTTAAAAGAAATCAATGAGGTTTTCGAGGGTTACGAAAATGATACATTGATTGATGAAGAATCTAGAAAAAGAGTCCTGAAGATATCTGATCCTATAACGTTCTGAACCCTACGCCATTCGTGTAGATTGACACTTATAAAGTAAAGGGATTACCGTAACATTGCGAGAGAATAACATACTATGTCTGACAAATTACGAGTAAGCAAGGCTACGGGTCTACTCGCTTTCCTCAATACGCAGCTAAAAGGTTGGTCGCGCAACAAAATAAAACAACGACTGAAAACGGGATGCGTGTTTGTTAATCGACGGTCTATCACGCAGCATGATCACGAACTTAAAGCTGGTGACGATGTGGAGGTTCGAGCTGCGGGAAAGAATACTCAAGTTGGATCTTCGCCGCTGGAGATCTTGTATTCAGATAGCGATCTTATCGCCATTAACAAACCTGCCGGTTTATTATCTGTGGCATCAGCGGACGAAAAAAAACACCATGCGCTTGCAATTCTTCGTAACCAGCTCTCGCGCCCCAAGCGCACTGTTAAACTATGGCCTGTTCACCGGCTCGATCGTGATACCTCGGGTGTCTTGTTGTTTGCCACGTCTCGCGAAATGCGCGAAGAAGTTAATGCAGGGTGGGCCGGCGCCGAGAAAACTTATCTTGCGATAGTCGAAGGTTGTCCTAACCCAGGTAAAGGAAGCATTGATCAACCTTTGAGAATGGATCCGGAGATATATCATATGCATGTCGGTCCACATCTGGAAGCTAAGGAAGCCGTCACGCATTTTGACACGCTGCGTTCTGTAAAAGATCGGGCACTGCTTGAAGTTCAATTAGAGACTGGGCGACAACACCAAATCCGTGCCCACTTGGCCTGGTTAGGGCATCCAGTGGTTGGCGATCCCCGTTATGGTACTGATGGCCCCCGCATGGGCTTGCATGCATTGCGCCTAAGTATTACACGACCAAAGACCGGTGAACGACTTACCTTCGAGGCACCAATACCGGATGAATTTCTTGATCTACTTCAGGAATATTTGGGGTCAGAGTAAAAACCAAATAGATCAACAACACATGAGACATTTAATCTAGAAAGGACATTTCTTGACAATTGCCACCCTCATTTCCATCTCTGATTTCGGCGCATTGGTTGAAGACGCGTTTCATCCGGAGACTCCGGTTGTTTCCTCTTCTGAATCCGAATTAGGGCAGCCGCTGCAACACTTTGCGACGCCAGTCGAGATCCTGGCGAAGGCAAAGCATTGTATCGAGGCGGGTATTCACAACTATGCTTTTGGGCTTTGGTATCCTTCCATGAAGGGCGGCGTGCTTGAACGAAAAGTCGTACTTGATCCGCCGCGTGAGGGTGAGTCATTTCGTTATTCGATGAGTGGCTGGGGCATCATCTACCTTCATCTGTATGTTACGCCGCCCAACACACTCCAATGCAGGGTTGCCGTCAACTCTGAGGCACGAGCCCGATCCCGCGAGGGACGTTATCCCGAAATGGGTGCGACATCAGAGTGGGATTGGCGTGTGGTAGAGACCTACGCATTCAGGCTTACTCGCAGGCTTGCATCCATGGGACGTACAGTACCTGTTGTTAACGGCTAATGAATATTATGAATATTTGGGGTCAGAGTAAAAACTGTAGATTCATATAAAAAAGGGAACGGATTTATTTTTTCAGTTGATAGACAAATAAATAAGGGAATATTTTATGAGTATATTTCAAAAGTTCATGTGTTTGATGGGTTTGATCTTTCTTTCATCATGTGTAACACAAGGTGGTTTTTTAGTTCGTAACGATCACCTGCTGGCACGCCTTTCCAATTCTGCCATTGATTTTTACGAGAAGAACGACAAATGGCCTGCAAACACCGATGAAATGAATATTTATAATTTAAAGAGCGAGTTTTATATAGGGCAGGAAAAAATAAGAACTATTGAGTTAAGGCGACCTTTAACCGGGAATTATGAGATAGAAGCCGTGTTTGCGGATGAACGTGTAAAACAG
>JAGLUC010000061.1 GCA_023134955.1 Methylococcales bacterium
CGCTACAATATGCAAAAAGACTAAAATAAGTAATGCTAAAGGTACGGCAATAACATGAAAAGCAAAAAATCGATTAAGGGTGGCATCTGATATAACATAGTCACCACGAATCCAGAGTGCTAGTTCTTCACCAATTATAGGAATAGCACTAAACAGTGAAATAATTACCTGAGCGCCCCAGTAAGACATTTGCCCCCAAGGTAATAGGTATCCCATAAATGCTTCGGCCATTAAGCAGACGAACAGCAACATGCCAAATATCCATATTAATTCTCTAGGATGTTTGTACGAGCCATACATCATTCCTCTGAACATATGCAGGTAAATGATAATGAAAAAGGCAGATGCACCCGTTGAGTGCATATAGCGAACCAGCCAGCCCCAATTAACATCACGCATTATATATTCAACTGAGTCAAAAGCGAGTAAGGCATCAGGTTTGTAGTTCATGGTCAACAAAATACCCGTTATGAATTGGTTGACCAGCATTAATAAGGCGAGTGAGCCAAAGAAATACCAAAAGTTAAAGTTTTTTGGCGCGTAGTATTGTGCCATATGTTCATTCCACAATTTTGACATTGGGAATCTGAAGCCTATCCAGTCTGTACAAGCATTTATTCTGTTCTTCATGCGTTTGCCTCTGAACTTTCGTCGCCTATTATGATTAGGGAATCAGTAATATAGCGGTGAGGGGGGATAACTAGATTTGTTGGGGCAGGAACTGATTTATAAACTCGTCCAGCCAGGTCAAAGCCTGAACCGTGACAAGGGCAGAAAAAGCCACCTTTCCAGTTTTTACCTAGGTCGTTAGGTGCAATTTCAGGTCTAAAGGTAGGGGAGCAGCCAAGGTGAGTGCAAAGACCAACAGCTATAAATATTTCAGGTTTAATCGAACGCATGGGGTTGCTGCTGTATTCTGGCTGCTCAGATTCATTAGAGTTAGGGTCAGCTAGTTTAGCTGTATCATTAGCTAAAATCTCAAGAACTTCAGGTGTTCGATATAAAATCCAAACAGGCTTGCCTCGCCATGCAACTCGTATTAATTGCCCAGGCTCAATTTTGCTAATATCAACTTCTACAGGCGCTCCAGCCGCCATTGCTTTTGCACTGGGCTGCATTTGGGATAAAAAGGGAACAGCCAAATATCCAGTACCAACTGCACCAACAACGGTGAGAGCAGTGGTTAGAAACTGGCGTTTTGACTTGTCGGGGACTTCATTAGTCATATATAACGCTCCTAGTTAGAAGAGATGTATTCTTTTTATACTCTCATTATTATATTTTTTCATAGATAGTGTGACCAATATACCACTTTTGACCCCCTTTTTTGAAGCTGTAATTAATCTTTAGCCATGTTTTTGGGCAGGAGTGGAAAGTTTCGTCACTTTTAGCTGTTGATTGAGCTAGGTTTTTGTTTTGAGATTGAAGTGCTAAATAGCTGATGTGAAATTGACTTGTTTTCTGGTTTCTATTTATTTAGCTTAGGATTTTTGTTAAATGCTGGATAAAAAATTTATTTTCTTCTGGCTTGCCAATGGTTACACGCAGGCAGTCCGTTAACATGCCTCTTTGTGGAGATAAGCTTTTAATCAAAATTCCTGCGTTTTTTAATGCTTCAAAAATTGAGTTGGCCTGGTTTTCATGAGTTTTAAACAGAATAAAATTGGCTGAACTTTGGTAAACAGTTATTTGAGGTAGTTTTTTTAGTTGGTTGAAAAGCAGAGATCTATCTTTACAAATTTGTTGAGTTTGTTGACTAAATAAAGCTTGGTTTTGTAATGCAAAATTAGCAGTGAGCTGAGTTAATGAATTAATATTATAAGGTAAACGTATTTTATTTAATTGCTCAATAATATCAAAATTACCTGCAATAAAACCTAAGCGTAATCCAGCAAGTCCCAACTTGGAAACAGTACGCATGACCAGTAGGTTTTCGTAATCAGCTAGCTTGTTGATAAAACTTGCATCAGCAAAGGGAGCGTAGGCCTCATCTATAATAACCAGCCCTGGTGCATTTTTTATAATTATTTCTATGTCTTGCTGGTTAAATAAATTGCCCGTTGGATTGTTTGGGTAAGCAATAAATATAATTAAGGGTTGCTGTTGTTCTATAGCATCAAGCATTGCAGGTAAATCAAGCTCAAAA
>JAGLUC010000062.1 GCA_023134955.1 Methylococcales bacterium
TCGTAACTACTCAGCATGAAATGACTGATACAGCTCTTAAGGCCTCTCGGCAATTGCTCCTGCATTGCTCTACTTACCTACATCCGTGTAGGCATCCAGCAGGAGAGGGCTTAAGAGCCAATGTGCTTTTAGCTCCCCATTACAATATTGACTGACTACTAGTGTATAATTCCACTTTTGTTTTCAGGAAATAACAAGCATGTGTGGAATTGTCGGGGGTATTGCTGAAAGAAGTGTGACACCCATCTTGTTGGAAGGACTTAGACGACTGGAATACCGGGGCTATGATTCTTCAGGAATCGCATTGCTGGATGCAGATAATGTTATACAGCGCGTTCGGACCTTAGGCAAAATCAAGCAACTTGAAAACAAAATTGACCAGGAAACTACACATTTTTCTGGCAATATAGGGATTGCTCATACCCGTTGGGCAACCCATGGCATTCCCTCTGAAAATAACGCCCATCCCCATATTTGTAATGATAAAGTGGCTGTTGTCCATAACGGCATCATTGAAAACTACCAATCATTAAAACAAGCGCAGAGCGCGGCAGGTTATCGATTTACTTCAGAAACAGATACCGAAGTGATAGCTCATGCCATTCATCAACAGTTAGAAACAACAGATGATTTGTTACAAGCTGTCACTCAAGCATTGAGCGATTTTGAAGGAGCTTATGCACTAGGTGTCATTGCCTGCAATGATCCGGAAACACTTATCGCCGCCAGAAAAGGCAGCCCATTAGTGGTCGGGGTTGGTATTGGCGAATATTTTATCGCTTCAGATGTATCGGCACTATTACCTGTTACCCAAAATTTTATCTTTTTAGAAGAAGGTGATGTCGCCAAACTGACTCGCCAGTCTGTAGAAATTTATGATGTAAATGGCCAGCGCGTAGAACGCTCCATTAAACAGTCCGGTCTGAGTGTTACGGCTGTTGAATTAGGTGAGCATCGTCACTACATGCACAAAGAAATATTCGAGCAACCACAAGCTGTGGTAGATACTTTGGAAGGACGAATTACACAAGACAAAGTACTTGTTTCCAGCTTTGGCGCACAAGCAGAAGAAATTTTTAGTCGTATAGAACAAATGCACATCATAGCCTGCGGCACTAGCTATCATGCAGGTTTAGTCGCAAAATACTGGGCAGAAGATATTATAGGTCTACCTTGTCAGGTCGAAGTAGCCAGTGAATTTCGTTACCGAAACCCTGTTATTCAAAATAACACCTTATTTGTAACTATCAGCCAATCAGGTGAAACAGCTGATACCTTAGCGGCATTACAACAAATCAAGTTAAAGCGAAAAACAGCTACACTTTCTTCATCTACTGCTGGAGTGGGCGATGATGGTATAAGTCAAAATATTCCAACCTTAGTCATATGTAATGTAGCTGAAAGCAGTTTGACCAGAGAGTCAGATCTTAGCTACCTTACCCATGCAGGGCCGGAAATTGGGGTGGCATCAACCAAGGCTTTTACCACTCAATTAGTTGCACTTGCACTGCTCATCACCAGTATTGGAAAAGTAAAGCAGCATATTGATACGGAAAGAGAAAGTTTAATTGTTAATGGTCTACAGAAATTACCAAAGCTAATCGCCAATGCCTTAACACATGAACAAGAAATAGAAAGCATAGCCCAGCTATTTGCCGATAAACAGCACGCCCTGTTTTTAGGCAGAGGCACTATGTATCCAATTGCAATGGAAGGCGCACTCAAGCTAAAAGAAATCAGTTATATTCATGCCGAAGCCTACCCCGCTGGCGAGTTAAAACACGGCCCACTGGCATTAATAGATGAACATATGCCCGTTGTAGCCATCGCACCATTAGATGACTTGCTGGAAAAACTCAAATCAAACCTGCAAGAAGTTAAAGCGCGTGGAGGTCAAATGATTGTATTTGAAGATGAGCGATCTGACATAAGTTCAGAAGCCAGTTTCAATGTCATCAAAGCAACAAGCAATGTAGGGCGAATTACTGCCCCGATAACCTA
>JAGLUC010000063.1 GCA_023134955.1 Methylococcales bacterium
AATGAGGTGTTTTTGATTTCTGATGGTGAGGATGTATCTACGACAATCTTGCTGAGAAAAGTGGCAACTGCGTTTGGTAAAAAAGCATGGTTATTGCCTATTCCAGTAAGTGTGATGACCTTTGTAGCTAAGTGCTTAGGCAAAGAGGCCGTGGCCAATCGCCTGTTTGGTTCCTTGCAGGTCGATAGCACAAAAGCGCGTGACTTATTAGGCTGGAAGCCTGTTGTTACTATGGATGAGCAGTTGAAGAAAATAGTGGATGGTGATTTATCAAATAAATAATAGTGGGTAAATGCCATCATGAAAAATTGTAAATAATTTGCTTAAATTGATTTACAAAACCCATTGTAGTATTGTAGTAACATTAGCTTTGTTAGAGGATGAGCAAATGACGATTCAAACCTTATCAAGTAGAGCCTTTAATCAAGACCCTACAGCGGCTAAAAGGGCGGCGTTACTTTCCCCTGTTCAAATAACAGACCGAGGTAGAGTTTCTCATGTGTTGATTTCTATAGAGCAGTATCAAAAACTGACTGATAGCCCAGAAAATATAGTGGATTTACTGGCAATGCCAGAAGGTAATGATATTGAATTTGAACCACCGATATTAAATAGCTCATCAATTAAACCCGTAGAGTTTGGTTAATGTTTTTATTAGATACGAATGTTATTTCAGAATTAAGAAAAGCGTCCATTAATAAAGCAGATCCCAATGTGACAGAATGGGCAAGAAAGCAATCAGTGGGGTCTTTGTTTATTTCCTCCATTTCAATTTTGGAGATTGAGATGGGTATTCTCCAAAAAGAACGTAAAGATCCCCAGCAAGCGGCTATTTTAAGAACTTGGCTAAATACTCATGTACTAAAGGCTTTTTCTGATAGAGTTTTACCATTCGATACAAGCGTCGCTATCCAGTGCGCAAAATTGCATGTACCAGATCCAAAGTCTGAACGTGATGCAATGATTGGCGCAACGAGTAAAGTACACGGGATGACGCTAGTAACCAGAAATATTAAAGACTTCGAGCATATGAAATTAGAGCTTGTTAATCCATGGTGAAAATCAAAGGGGCAGCCAGCTTGATTTTTGCATGAAATCTTATCTAATTTGGGTGTTTTAGTGGGGGCTTGTGTTAAAGTGCTGTTAAAAGTACTTTTAGGGTGTGATTATGATTATTACTGCGAGCGATGTTAAAACAAAAGGCGTTTCTTTTTTGGGGAAAATGCTTGAAAAGGCGGATGAAGTTATTATTAATGTGCGTGGTAAAAATAAATATGTGGTGTTGGATGTAGAGCGATATAACGAGTTTAGACAATATGAGCTTGATTTCGCTCATATGAAAGCGATGCAAGATATTAAAGAGGGGCGTTATAAAGTTCAAACTGCGACTGAACACGTTAAAGAGTTGATGGATGAGCTATAAGATTATTCTAACGGATGCGTATTTTTAAAAGCTTAAAAAATTTATTAAAAAGAACCCAGATGCATTAGAGCGGTATGGTAAAGCGCTTGAGTTGCTTGAAATTGATCCTTTTCACCCGTCATTAAGGCTGCATAAGCTTCAGGGTAAGTTGAATATATTTTATAGTGTTTCAATTAATTTAAAATACCGTATTGTGATTGATTTTATTTTGACTGAGCAAGAGATAATTCCTATTGATATAGGCACGCATGATGAGGTTTATTGAAAAACCAAGGGCAGCCACAGTCAGCTTGATTTTTATAAACTA
>JAGLUC010000064.1 GCA_023134955.1 Methylococcales bacterium
GGCTACACTATGTGTTAATAAAATAGTGTCAAAATACCCCTGCCAGAACTTTTGGGACGATTAATATGCAATGGGATTGTTAGACCATTATAAATATAGTGCTGATTATATTTTCCCACATTTAACAGTGACATAGTCAAATTAGTTGTCAAAAAAATGTCGTATTATAATTTAACCATATGAAATATATAGTATATATAATATGGTCTGATTATTGCTTTTATCATTAATAATAAATAAAAGTAATGATTAGATATGAATACTTCCCTGCAAACTCAATCTTTAAAAGCTGAAAAGCTGACAGATGCTTTTCAAGCTTTTAATGTTTTATCAAAAGACTTATCAAATTCCTATCAGGAGTTGCAAAAACAAGTAAGTTTTTTAAATAAAGAGTTAGTTTCTGCTCATTCAGAGCGTCTTAAAACATTAGTTGAAAAAGAAAAACTGGCTGATCGCTTACAGCAGATCCTGGCTGCCTTGCCCGCAGCAGTGATTGTAATTGATGCTGAATACCAAGTCATAGACTGTAATGCGATAGCGATTGATTATTTAGCTGAACCATTAATCGGTGAGAGCTGGAATGATGTTGTCCAGCGTAGTCTTATTACTGTTTTTGATAATCCGCATGAACGACAATTAAAAAATGGTCAGCGAGTCAGTATCATATTCAATGAACTTAATAATGAATCTGGACAGATTATTTTATTATCAGATGTCACTGAATTACGTTCATTGCAAGATAAGTTAAATCAACGAAAACATTTGTCAGCCATGGGAGAAATGGTTGCCAGTATGGCACATCAAGTTCGCACGCCTTTAGCAACGGCAGTTTTGTATGCTTCTCAAATGAATAAAAAACAGGTTTCTGATAATACTCGCATTAAATTTTCAAATAAAATTTTAGAACGCTTGCATTATTTAGAAAGACAAGTGAATGACATGCTGATCTTTGCTAAAGAAGGGCATTTGGCGATGGATGTTTTTTCTTTACAACACTTTTTGCAGCAAGTGCAAGAAAATATGGCTGAAATTACGACAGTCAATAGCTTGCAATTTAAGCTAAGTAATCAGGTTCAAGTTGATGCCATGCTAGGTAATGAAGATGCATTACTGGGTGCGGTGATGAACCTACTCAACAATGCTGTTGATGCGCTTAATGGCAATGGTTTGATTAACATGATAGTTACTCAAAAAGACCCTGGTAGTTTACAAATTAAAATACAGGATAATGGTTTAGGGATAGAAGACAGTATTAAACAACGATTGTTTGAGCCTTTTTATACTACCAAAATTAAAGGAACAGGTCTCGGTCTGGCGGTTGTTGATAGTGTTGTCAGGGCGCATAGTGGCTCAATTAAATGCCAGTCAGAATTACACAGGGGAACAGTTTTTACGCTACTTTTACCTTGTATTAATCAATATATCACTACCTTGTCAGAAAATGGCAGACAGCAGATGGAGAATAGTTATGAAGCAATATGATATTTTAGTGGTCGAGGATGATCAGGATTTATGTGAAGCACTATGTGATACCCTGGAAATTGAAGGTTATCATGTATTGTCGGCAGTTAATGGTACAGATGCGTTAAGCAAGCTAGCTAAAAATAAATTTAAACTGGTGGTGAGTGATATTCAGATGCCAGAAATGGATGGATTGCAATTATTAAATAATATCCAGCAGAAATACTCAACTATCCCCGTTTTACTAATGACTGCTTATGGCACGATTCCTAAAGCGGTAGATGCGATGAAGTCAGGTGCTGTGGATTATTTAATCAAACCTTTTGAAGCTGCTACTTTAGTGATAAAAGTATCTCAGTTTGTTAATTTGGAAACTGAGCAAGTTAGCGAAACAGTTGCTACTGATGAAATGATGAAAAAACTTTATTATCTTACAGATAAAGTAGCAAAAACAGATGTAACCGTTTTATTGCAAGGTGAGAGTGGTACGGGTAAAGAGGTAATGGCTCGTTATATACATCAAAACTCTTTATCTAATAAAGGCCCTTTTGTGGCGATTAATTGTGCAGCTATTCCTGAAAATATGCTTGAATCGATACTTTTTGGCTATGAAAAAGGCGCTTATACGGGTGCTACTCAAGCAATGCCAGGTAAGTTTGAGCAAGCGCAAGGAGGGACTTTATTGCTGGATGAAATTTCAGAGATGGATTTTAATTTACAAGCTAAATTATTAAGAGTCATTCAAGAAAAAGAAGTCGAGCGATTAGGTGGTCAACAAAAAATTAAGTTAAACGTCAGAATTTTGGCGACTACAAATCGACAATTAAAAAGTTATGTTGAACAAGGGAAATTTCGAGAAGATTTATATTATCGACTTAGTGTATTTCCAATTAAAATTCCTGCATTAAAACAAAGAAAGAGTGATATTTTGCCATTAGCAATGGAATTAATAAAGAAACACTGGCGGCAAGGGAAGGTAACACCTGGTTTTACAGCAGAGGCAGTGACAGCTATGCAAAACTACAGTTGGCCTGGAAATATAAGAGAGTTAGAAAATGTTGTTCAACGAGCACTTATTTTAAATCAAAATGGCGTGATTAATTCTGAATGCCTGATATTTGAAGGTGATCTGGATAGGCAACTATTAATCTCTGGAAAAGAGAGTGAGATTAAAGATCAGCAAGTAGCAGAGCAAGCTGTTAAAGCAATAAAATCTAAAGCATTGTTAGGTGATAGTGTAAGGTCTGCCGAAGAAAATATTATTTTACAGACATTACAGGATGAAAAAGGCAGTCGAAAAATAACAGCTGAAAAATTGGGTATTAGTCCTCGGACTTTAAGATATAAAATAGCTAGAATGAAAGACTCTGGGTTAGCTATCCCGTGTTAAAGGGGATTTAAGGAGCCTCTGATCAAGTCATGAACTCATAGCTTGCATCTGAAATGTCCAACTTCTGCGTTGTAAATTTTAATAATAGCCTGCTATTATTTACGATCTACGCCTTGAATTTGAACATTTCAAATACAATCTATTTCGTCCCTGACTTAATCAGAGGTTCCTCAATTAACTGGCATGGAAAATGCTTTTTATTCTGATAAGTAACAAAAAGAGAATACTATGAGCAATATGAATGTAGAACAAGTTTTAGCTCAGATGCGAACAATGTCAATTGAGGCATCTAGTAAGCCAGTAGAAACATCGGGCGGTTCTGATTTTGCAGCAATGCTAAAAGAATCAATTGATAGCGTAAACCAGACACAAAAAACATCGGGTGCATTATCTAAATCATTTGAAATAGGCGAAGCTGATGTGAGTTTGGCAGAAGTGATGATTGCATCGCAGAAAGCCAGTGTGTCATTTCAAGCCATGCTGCAAGTTAGAAATAAATTAGTAGATGCTTATAAAGATGTGATGAATATGCCAATGTAATTAAAATTATATTTTAATGATTAAAGGTACCTAACTGAGTAAAGATGACAGAATGAGTGAGCAAGGTAATGGGAAATTGGCAGAGTTAAACACAGGCTCAGGTATGTTAAATAGTTTAACCAAAGAAACACATACAGCACCAGTGTTAAAGGGGTTAAGTAATTTATCTGCTGCCAAACAAATAGGCTTGATGTTGAGTCTGGCTTTAAGTGTGGCGATAGGTGCTGCAGTGGTGCTTTGGTCTCAAACGCCTTCTTATGACTTGCTTTATAGTGGAATGGCTGAGAAAGATTCTGCTGAAATTTTAGATACCTTAAATGAATTAGGCGTTGATTACACAATAGAAACTGAGTCGGGTGCGATTATGGTACCTACTGCTGATGTACGTGAATTAAAATTAAAGTTAGCTGCACAGGGTTTACCCAGAACTCAAAGCTCAGGTTATGAAATACTAGATAAAGAATCAGGTTTTGGTACCAGTAAAAACATCGAATTGATGCGTTTCCGTAGAGCATTAGAAGGTGAAATTGCCAGAACCATTATGGTTATTCAAAATGTCAAAACTGCGCGAGTTCTTTTAGCCTTACCCAAGCAATCTGTTTTTGTTCGTAAACGAAAAAAGCCAAGTGCTTCAGTTATTGTCAGTTTATATCAAGGTCGAACTTTAGAAAAAGGACAAATAGAAGCCATTGTTCATTTGGTTTCTTCAAGTGTGCCGATGATGGATTCATCGCAAGTAACAGTAGTTGACCAGAAAGGACGCATGTTGAGCAGTAATGACTCTTCAGAAGATATGTATTTAAGCTCTAAGCAGTTTGAATATAGGAAAAATATTGAAGAACATTTAATGCAACGAATCGAAAATATTTTGATTCCTATTGTGGGTCGAGATGGGATGCAGGCTCAGATTTCAGCAGATGTTGATTTTACAGTCACTGAAAAAACCCAGGAAATATTTAATCCAGATCTACCCGCATTACGAAGTGAGCAGACTCAAGACCAGCGAAGCTCATTGTCTGCTGTTCAAGGCGTGCCTGGTGCATTATCTAACCAACCGCCACCTGCTGGTATAGCACCAGAACTTGCCGTTGGTGAAAAAGCACCAGCAGGTAGTAATGAATCGGGTTCAAGCAATAAAAGTGCAACACGGAATTATGAATTGGATAAAACTATTACCCACTCTCGCTTGGCAACAGGTGTATTACGCCGTTTATCTGTTGCGGTGGTGATAGATAATAAGCAAACTATTGCAGAGGATGGTGCATTAAGTAGTAAAGCATTTGCTCAAGAAGATATTAATCAATTAAAAGAATTGGTGATGCAAGCGGTTGGCTTTGATAATAGTCGAGGCGACCAGGTAACCGTGACTAATGTTGCTTTTAGGATACCTGATGCAATAGAAGCATTACCAGTGATTCCAATTTGGGAACAAGCTTGGTTTATTGAAAAAGTGAAATGGTTGATTGCAGGGTTAGTTGTTTTATTTATTATCTTTGCGGTACTAAGACCCACTATGCGAGGTTTGGTTGCCAGAGATGAAGAAGTTAAAGCATTAATAGATGCCCATGCACAAGCAGATGCTATGGGTGGTACTGTACGTTTTGATAAGGATGGTATGCCTGTGGCAGTTGCCGTAAATGGGGCAACGGGTGAAGCTGGAGAATCTGATGCTACGGGAGGTGCAGAAGATTTGTTATTACTCGACTCACCGCAAAGTTATGAGAAACGATTAGAATATATTCAGAAATTGATAGATGAAGATCCTCAATTAGTTGCTCAACTTATAAAACAATGGATAAAGGCTGATGTCTGAAAATAAAAAGTTATCGGCGACAGAAAGAGCCGCGCTATTACTTTTAGCGGTTGGTCAGGATCGGGCAGCCAGTGTACTTAAAAATATGGGGCCAAAGGAAGTTCAGATTGTGGGTTCGACTATGACAACCTTAGGAAATATTTCCTCAGATATGGTTGACGTTGTCTTAGAAGATTTTATTACTGAAATTAAAGGTGAAACAGGGCTGGGGTTAGACTCAGATACTTATATTCGTAATATGTTAACGGATGCTTTAGGGGAAGATAAAGCAGGCAGTATTATTGATAGAATTTTATTAGGAGCAAATAGTAAAGGAATAGAACAGCTTAAATGGATGGATAACCGTTCAATTGCAGATTTAATCAGACTGGAACATCCGCAAATTATTGCTACTATCTTATCTCTGCTAGATGCGGATCAATCAGCTGATGTATTGGGGTTTTTACCTAAAAATATGCGTTCAGATGTATTAATGAGAATTGCAACACTAGAAGGAATACAACCAGCGGCTATTAAAGAGCTTGATGACATAATGGAAAAACAATTAACAGGTAGTGATAGTGTTAAATCATCAAATATGGGAGGGGTTGATGCAGCAGCGAATATTCTTAATTTCATGGAAGGTAGTTTGAGTGAAGAATTAATGGAAAAAATCACTGAAACTGATGAAGATTTGGGAGAGCAAATTCAGGATAAAATGTTTGTTTTTGCTGATTTGATTAAGGTTGATGATCGAGGCATTCAGACTTTATTGCGTGAAGTATCAACCGACCAATTATTGCTTGCATTAAGAGGTGTAGATGATGGACTTAAAGATAAAATATTTGGCAATATGTCCAAGCGTGCAGCTGAGATGCTGAAAGATGATCTGGAAGCAGCTCCACCAACTAAGCTAAGCGATGTGGAAACAGCGCAAAAAGATATTTTAGGGATTGCCAAGAAACTATCTGAGTCAGGTGAAATGATGCTAGGAAGTGGTGGTGGTGATGAGCTTGTCTAAATGGCAGTCTTTTTCTGAGGCTGAATTAGATGCATTGGGTTTATGGGATGTAGCAGAACAATTTGGCAAAAAAAGATCAGCAACCTCCAAGCAGGCAAAAAAACCAAAAACGGTATTAACCGTTGATGAGATTGAAAAAATGCAAAAGCAGGCTTACGATGAAGCTTTTGCACAAGGTCTGGAAGAGGGGGTTAAACAAGGAAAAAACAAGGGCTTTGAAGAGGGAAAAGCTGAGGGCATAAAAAAAGGCTATGAGGAAAAAGTTGATTTATTGCGCAAGCAGTCGGCTGAATTTGTGAGTTTATTAGAATCACTCAGTGAACCTTTTAAGTTATTGGATGAAACGGTAGAAAAAGAATTGGTTAATTTAACTATCGCTATAGCGAGTCAGTTAATTCGTCGGGAAATTAAAATAGATTCGGGTCAAATTATTGCGGTTATAAGAGAAGCGGTTAATGCTTTGCCCGTAGCTGCACAGCAATTAACAGTCAAAATGCATCCGAAAGATGCTGAGTTGGTACGCTCCACATTAGCAATAGATGAACTTTCGGTTCCCTGGAATATTATAGAAGACCTGCTTATTACACGGGGAGGCTGTAAGGTGGAAACAGAAAGTTCAAACATTGATGCCACTGTGGAAAATAAATTAGCGACAATTATCGCTACAGTATTGGGCGGTGAGAGAGTAAAGGATAATAGCTAGTGATTCCTTCTGCGGATCGAAATAAAAACTGGTTGAAAAAACTACAATCTTGTTCCGAAAAATTAACAGAAGCACCTGAGCTTATTGTTGAGGGAAAACTGTCCCGTATGGTGGGATTAACATTAGAAGCAGAAGGCTGTAGAGCCGCTATTGGTTCTCTCTGTCAGGTGGAAACCAAAGCAGGTAAAAGAATAGGGGCGGAAGTTGTTGGCTTTTCAGGCAGTCGAATATTTTTAATGCCTACAGGCAATACTCAAGGGCTAGAACCTGGCTGTAGAGTTATTCCGTTAGGTAAAAACAGTTTGGCTAATGTTGGGTTTGGTTTATTAGGTCGCGTGTTAGATGGTGCGGGAAAGCCCCTGGATGATAAAGGACCTTTAAAGACAGATGCCAAAACATCTCTAAATGGTAAACCCATCAACCCCTTATCCAGAAAACCGATTAGAGACTCTTTAGATGTTGGTGTTAGAGCTATTAATTCAATATTTGCCATTGGTCGAGGGCAAAGAATAGGCTTATTTGCAGGGACTGGAGTAGGTAAAAGTGTGTTATTAGGGATGATGACCAAGTTTACCAGTGCTGATGTCGTGGTGGTTGGACTGATTGGTGAAAGAGGGCGAGAGGTTAATGAGTTTGTGTTAAAAATTTTAGGTGAACAGGGAATGCAGCGGGCTGTTGTTGTTGCCTCACCTGCCGATGATTCTCCTTTAATGCGCGTACATGGCGCGATGTTAGCCACCAGTATTGCCGAATATTTTAGAGACCAGGGCATGGATGTCTTATTGTTAATGGATTCGTTAACCCGTTACGCCCAGGCTCATAGAGAAATTGCTTTGGCTATTGATGAGCCGCCAGCAACCAAAGGTTATCCTCCCTCAGTTTTTGCAAAGCTACCTCACTTAGTGGAAAGAGCAGGTAATGCCGATGTAGGTGGGGGTTCTATCACTGCTTTTTACACGGTATTAGCAGAAGGCGATGATAATAACGACCCTATTGCTGATGCAGCCAGAGGGGTGCTGGATGGACATATTGTATTATCCAGAAGTCTAGCTGAGTCGGGGCACTTTCCTGCCATTGATATTGAAGCATCAATTAGCCGGGTTATGCCAGATATAGCAGATCAAAAACACCTGTTAATGGCTAGAGAATTACGACGGATATATTCACTTTATCAACAAAATAAAGACTTAATTAGTGTCGGTGCTTATCAACCAGGTTCAGACCCAAAAATTGATGAAGCAATAGGAAAAATGCCTGCTATTGCTGAATTTTTGCAACAAGATATGGAAGAGGCGGTGGATATTAGTCTAAGTTTGAATGAGCTAGAAGTGCTGTTGGGGATGAATTTTAAGGCTAAATTATGAAAAAATCACAGCGGTTAGGGGTTATTGTTGAATTGAATGCTAAGAATGAAAAACAAGCATTAGAAGAGATGGGAAAAGTCCAAAATAAAAAGCAACAATCACAATTACAGCTAGAAAGTCTGGAAAATTATCAACAAGAATATAAAGTTAAACATCAATCTATTAATGAAGCAGGCGTTAATATTTCACAGCTTCTTGAATTTAGATCTTTTATAGATAAGTTAGGCAAGGCAATTGAGGAGCAGCAGCAAACGGTTTTACAAATAAATAATGAATTAAAAGAAGCTAGAGAAAATTGGGAAAAGTTGCACCAAAAGACCAAGAGTTTGCAGAAAGTCAGTGATTCTGCATTGGCAGAAGAAGTTAAGCTGGAAGAAAAAAGAGAACAAAACGAACAGGATGACAGGGCGACAAGGATGGGGCGAAATAATGGCACAAGAAATGCTTGATTGAATTCTAAGATTGGAGAATTTAAAAATGAATATTAATAGCTCAAATATAGCTTCTGTTTTTTCAGCAGAGGAAGGCTTAGACAATAATCAGCAAATATCAGCAGCGGATGGTGCATTAGCAGAACAGTTTGCTGATAAATTCAATGAAAAAATCAAACAGTTAAAGGCGTTAGAAGTAGCCAATCAATTACCAGATAACTTTTCAATCGACAACTCACAAGACATAAATGAACTGCAAGGATTTGCCAGTTTATTTGGCAAAGCTTTGCCGACTAGTCATAAGCTTGAAGAAAATATTGATTTAGAAAACACCTTAGAGACATTGGAAGATGTATTGATTGCCTTAGATGGTGTAGTTTCTGAACAGACCCTATCTAGCCCAGAAGATGAAAGTCTCATTGTGTCAGGACAAGTCGCTGCAATGAACTTAACGGCAGAAAAACTACCTGAACATAGGCTGATAAACAAAGAAATAGAAGGTAAGGCGGATTTATTACAACAAGAGCAGGCATTTCGTAAACCAGGGCAAGACAATCCTGTCATTATGGCTAAAGAAACTGAATTAATGGAAGATTTAGATTTTAATGACATAGAACTTGATGATGTAGAGTCGCGTACAGAGAAAACTTTACCTAAATTTGCCACCGATATTGCCAATCTTAACCGAGCCATTAATACAGAAAAAAGAATAGATTTACCCCCCATGACCAGGCATTTTGCTCATCCAGAATGGAATAAAGAAGTAGCAGAAAAAGTAATTTGGATGCACAAACAAGCTATTCCATCAGCAGAACTTAGGTTAAACCCTGCACACTTAGGGCCTATCACAATAAAAATTGATGTAACGCAAGAGCAAGCAACCGTTGCTTTTACCGTGCAACATGCAGCCGTTAAAGAAGCTATAGAGGCGGCACTTCCAAAATTAAGAGAAATGTTCTCAGGGCAACAATTAAATTTAGTGGATGTTAATGTTTCTCAGGATGATCGTAGTCAAAGACAACAACAAGACTTTGCAGGAATGGGAGATAAATCTAATGAAGACGAGGGCGCTAATAGCATGAAAGATAATGCAGAAAATGGAATGGATATTACCGAAGAAATTGAAGCAGGTAGAGCGATTGCCAGTAATGGAATATTAAGCTTGTTTGCCTAGTGCCATCATTCTAAAGTAAATATTAATCGTTTCAAAAGTATTCGCAGTAATGAAAAAGTAGCCC
>JAGLUC010000065.1 GCA_023134955.1 Methylococcales bacterium
CATGAGAAAAAAACACAAGAACGCGAAGATGTTGTTCGTCAGCGCATTGCTGAAGTCCAAGTTCCTATCATTTACGCAAATATGGTGGGTGGGCAAGATGAGTTAGTTTTTGATGGGCAGTCTTTTGTTATTGAAGCAGATGGTGAACTTTCTCATCGCTTTGTAGCCTTTGAAGAAACTCTAGAAGTTATTGATTTTGATACTTCAAATCTAAAAACGCTTTCATCGTCCATTGCTCCCGTTTATTCAGAAGAAGCCAGTGTTTATCAAGCTTTGATCATGGGAGTGAGAGATTATGTTACAAAAAATGGTTTCGACGGAGTGGTTATTGGCTTGTCAGGTGGTATTGATTCAGCATTAACGTTGAGTATTGCGGTTGATGCTTTGGGTGCAGAAAAAGTCGAAGCGGTAATGATGCCTTCATGTTACACCTTAGATATGAGTGTCGAAGATGCGAAGGAACAAGCTGAGCTTTTAGGCATTAATTTTAAAATTATTCCAATTGAAAAACCATTTAATACTTTTCTCGAATTATTAGCGGATGAGTTTTCAGGGATGGAGGTCGACAGTACGGAAGAAAATATTCAAGCTCGTTGTCGAGGATTATTGTTAATGGCTATTTCCAATAAAAAAGGAAAAATGGTGCTAACGACGGGGAATAAAAGCGAAATGGCGGTGGGGTATGCCACCTTATATGGTGACATGGCGGGAGGATATAACGCCCTTAAAGATGTTAAAAAGACCTTAGTCTTTCGTTTAGCGGAATACCGTAATTCCATTTCACCCAATATTCCTCAACGAGTGATAGATCGTCCTCCCTCAGCGGAGCTTGCTCCCGATCAAAAAGATACCGATTCTTTACCCCCTTATGAAATTTTAGATGAAATTCTTGAAAGCTATGTTGAAGGCGATAAGGGCTTAGAAGATATTGTCTCTGCGGGTTTTGATAGAGAAATGGTGCGTCGTGTCTTACGTATGGTTGATATAAATGAATATAAGCGCCGTCAAGCTGCGCCTGGTGTTCGTATTACTAAACGGGCATTTGGTCGTGATAGGCGCTATCCAATTACTTCAGGATATGGAAGAAGTCGAAAATAACCATAAATCCCTTTGATGGAGTACTTCCAAGGAGTATTTCCTGTTAAAGTAAGAACCAGTTACAAGATTTATTGCTGAGGAATAAAAATGAAAAAAATTGAAGCAATTATTAAACCGTTTAAGTTAGATGATGTTCGAGAAGCATTATCAGATGTTGGCGTTAATGGTATGACTGCATCAGAAGTAAAAGGTTTTGGTCGCCAAAAAGGGCATACAGAGCTTTATCGTGGTGCTGAATACGTGATCGATTTTTTACCAAAGGTAAAAGTTGAAATCGTTATTTCTGATGATCAAGTTGATGCCTCTATTGAAGCAATAACCAATGCTGCTCGAACAGGTAAGATTGGTGATGGAAAAATCTTTGTTAGTGATGTTTCACGCGTCGTTCGTATCAGAACGGGTGAAGAAGGCGATGCTGCGATTTAGTAAGCAGTAGTAATTAAATAATAAAAACCGCTGGATATTGAATATATTCAGCGGTTTTTTT
>JAGLUC010000066.1 GCA_023134955.1 Methylococcales bacterium
TTTCCACCAAGATCTCGAAGAGTCGTAATGCCATGTTTTAATACCGTTTCTGCTGAAACTTGTTTATAGTTCAGATGGGCGTGTAATTCTATAAAACCTGGTAATAAGGTTGCATTGCCCAAGTCTATAATCTTCGCTGTTTGATTATAAGTAACAGCAGGAGTATCAATTTTAGCAATTTTGCCATTATTAATTAACAGTGATGAGTTCGTTCTGAAAATATGTCCATCAAAAATTCGATCTGCACGTATGATAACTGAGCCTTGTTTATAAGGCCTTTCAGCTATTGCACATCCATTCAAAATGAATAGCAAGGCAAATAAACGTGTATAGATACTTTTAATCATAATAATATTTATATAAAGAGAAACAAGACATCTTAAAAACTTGCAGAGAAACCAATTTGACCCCAGATACCCGGCATAGGATAGCCTTCCCGATAACTGTATTTTCTATCTGTCAGGTTTTCTCCAACAATAAATACTTCACCTTTTTCACCTAATAAAGGTATGGGATAGGAAACCCTGGCATTAAAAATTACAAAAGAACCCACTTTGTCGGTATTGTTTGCCCCACCTGCTCTGGCTCGATTAGAAGTAATGGTCTCTGATTGATACTGAGAGTCAATAGCTAAATGAACGCCAGAAATTTTACCATTAATGCCAGCAGATACGGCTCTATCTGGTGTATAGGGAAGGTTGTCTATACTTGGATCTAGCATGGTTAAACTACCGAACACACTCCAGTCTTCAGCTATATCCTGTCGAATTGAAACTTCAAAGCCTTGCATTGTATAAGTACCAAAATTTGTAAAGGTCGGTGCAGCTACCGCAGGAGGGAACGCGAATATATATCTATTTTTAACACGGTCATTAAAAAAACTCACATCAATTTCAGTCGATTCAAATGGTCTGGCTTTAAAACCAATTTCACCGTGATCTACTTGCTCTGGGTCTAACTTTTGCCAAGTATTACTTAATGGGGGGATAAATTGCGATAAAGTAGCTACTTCTAAACCTGGATAATTAATACCTCTTGAAATATTGACATATAAAGTCAGTTTGTCTGACACTAATGACAATCCAGCATGGGGACTAATTTGTTCATTAAATATATTATGACTGTAATAACGAATACCTGCAGAAGGAACTAAAGCCCAATTATCATTAATCTCAACCGATTGGCTAACTGATATATAAGGTGAAGTTAGTTGAAATGTTGGTATATCGTATTGACCATTGACAGCAGCTAATCCTACAATATCTTTGACTTCACCTGTGAACCAGTCACTATCTACTCCAACAGTGAATGTTCCGCCATTCCATGGTGTTATTTGTTCCTGCCAACGTATTCCAAAAGTATCGAAATCACTAAAAGTATCAGTAATTGTATTATCGAATGGAGGGTTATTAGGGTGGTTAAACCAGTTGCCTTCGCCTGTTGTATGGTAAAGCTTTAAATGACCCTGAAAAGCTTCATATTCATGTGATAGATTAAGTGTAACCATCCCTGCCTCTGTCTCATATTTTGGTACTACGATAGGTGCTGCTAATCGGTCATCACCAGGGTCACTAGCTATATTTTTGGTATATAAAAAGCTAGTTCCTATTAGCCAGTTATTATTTATTTGATAATTTAAATTACCCATTACATTTGCAAGTTCACCGTCAGCATTATCTCTGTGTCCATCTGACCGAGCATAACCTTGTGCCAACATAAAATCAAAATTACCATATTTTCCTGTCAGCTCAGATTGCTCACTGAATGTACTGAAAATACCACCCGAAATACGTGTACTTCCATGTAGTCCTTCTTGATAAGCACGTTTACTGGTTAAGTTTATAGAAGCAAAGTTGTTACCATTAATCTGAGGTTGTGGACTTTTGTATACAGAAATTGACTCCATTCCATGGACTGGTAATAAATCAAGCAAGGGATGTCCCCAAACTCCCATATATAAAGGTATATCATCAATATATGTTTTAATTTCGCTACCAGGACGACTAACGCCCATACCACGGACAAACACCCCACCACCTTCATTACCACCAAATGAGCCAACAGGGTTAAAGCGTGTAATTTGCACGCCTGGCGTACGGCGAAGTGCTGAGGCTAAATCCAAAGCGTTTTGATCTCTAAGTTGATCTTCGGTAACGACTGATGAAATACTTGAAAATGCATCCAGATAATTTTCTTTAATCACTGGATTGGCAATGACATTGAGTGGGGGAAGCTCATAAACCTGATTTTCTTCAGCAATGACAGTTTTACCTCCTGTAAGTGCTAAAGTTATAGTCAGAGTGTAAACGATACACCTGTGCGTCAAGAATGACTTAATCTGTAATAATTTCATAATATTAATATCCAATTAATGCTTAAATCAGTATTTTTCCAACATGACTGATATTGTTTTTAATGATATTAACGATTATTAAAAATAATTCCCAACGGCATTTCTATGTTAAAAGTAATATTTCATATGCCATATGTATTGATTGGATAATGTAGCTGTATCAGACGAATGCATTCCATGAACTCATTATTTAAACTATGTTATTTAACTCATTACATAACGTCATTTAACTTATTATTTGGTTTAAAAGATTACTGCCTGAAAGAGCTTGTTTTTGCAAATACCCATATGTAAGCGACTATGCTCTTGTATATAAAAGGTCTGATTTTTGCATGATTATTAATTTTTATGGCGTAGTAAATACAATGAACAATACAAATAATTTAGCAAAACGATGGTGCATTAAAAATGATGAGTTGCCACTCTATCAACATAAAAATTGCTTACACAAACCTCTAATAAAAAAGCTTGGTGAAGGAAGTTCTAATATACATAAGATTGATGATGACTTAACTTATATTGAAACTGAATATAAGCCATCTAAGGATTTAGCCATATTAAATAAAACTAACAACCAAGAGTCTCGATTAGTGGTTACACTTGGTTTAAAAGGACACTCACGTTTTTCTAGTCAATGTGGCGAAGAAATTATTTTTAACCAAGGATATACCTCTATAACTACTTTTGATTCAAGTATTGGAGAGCGGCAATTTGAGGCAAATAAACATATCCTCCAATTACGTTTTTCCATGAATAAAAACTGGCTACAGCGATATTTTGATGAGACTAAAACCAGCCAACTATTCAAAAATAAAAATGTTCAAATAATTAGCCACAAACCGATAACAACACAAGGATTAGTTATTGCCCAACAAATACACTCATGCAAAACTCCTAGTGATATAAAAAAATTATTTATCCATGGGTATGCAATAACTCTGATAGCTTCTGAGCTAGACCATTTATTTTCTAGTGATTGTGAAAAAGCTAAAAAATTTAGCCATAAAGATAAAAAAATAGCCAATACGGCAAGGGATATTTTATATCAGGAATTCAATAACCCTCCTTCTGTAGAACAGTTATCAATACGAGCAGGAACCAATCAATTCAAATTAAAAAAATTGTTCCATCATTTTTTTAATAACACGCCATATGGCGTGTTATTAGAAATTCGGATGAATAAAGCTTATCATTTACTGGAATCTTCACATTGTCATGTTAATATTGCTGCAAATTTTGTTGGTTATCATCATGCAAGCAATTTCAGCACAGCTTTTATTAAGTTTTTTGGTGTTTCGCCAAAAAACATTTCAAAAAGGTACTGATTAGTACCTACTCTTTCTTAAACCTCATGGCAGTTATCCTCAATTCTTTTCTTTACATCAAACTGTCACCATATTGACAATAGCTGGCGAAAGTTATTTATAAAGTAGTGAAAATATAATCCCCACCTACTTGCCGATACAGAAAGCAGTAAACACCACAATATCAACAACTTAAAATACAATTATTGTAAATATGGTGTAAAAATTTAAGAAAAAGCCCTTTTAAGCCAACATTTCTAATAAAATTGGATGCCACTGTTTTTCATCTATTTCACCTATTTTTTCAAGTAAATGCCTTTTATCAACTGATCTAATTTGATCTAGTAATAATCGAGACGGGCGATTATTAAAATTTATTTCTGGTCTACAGCCTAATGGCTGACCTTTGCTGGTTAAGGGAGCAATAATAACCCGTGGTGAAGCTTCATTTAAGTCATTTGGTGAAACAATTAATGCAGGGCGTGTTTTCTTAATCTCAGTTCCAAAAGTAGGGTCAAGATTAACCCAGTAGACTTCACCACACTTTACCATTCCCATTCCTCGGTTATATCATCGGGTAAAGACTCATTCCACACTTCATCCTTTGTAATCTCTTCAGCTTCATAATTATCAAACCAACCTGCTCTTGGTTTCTTTAAAGCTTCAATTACTAAGGTTTTACCCTCAATTCTTAAATCAACATCTTGTTTTAAGGAACAGGCTTCTAAAAAACTAGCAGGAATAATAATACCTTGAGAATTCCCTACTTTTCTTAAATGAGTTTGCATAACTATTTTCTCATTAAAACCACAAAATAATAACAATGTTATAACATATTTTATCTACGTATTATAACTTTAGTCTAGAAATTAGCCTTTTTTACCCTTTATTCTTAAAGCCAAATGATTAAATTGGTTATTTAAATTATTATAAAAAGCCATTTCACTTTTAATCACCTTAAACCGAAGTCTTGTGTATGTTTTCCAGTGCATTCCTTTTGGCTTAAAAGGGAAAAGACTCGTTGAACTTGCTGAACCACCTAACTTAACTCTAATCTCTTGCGCTTTATATAGCTGGTGGTCAATATAACTTTCATACTGTGATTGGTAATTTAGACCATAACACTTACGGCATAAAAAATATTTACCAGCACAATGAATAGCGGATACTCTACGATGACATTCAGAACAACTAAACCAAGTTCTTTGCCCTCCATAATGACAAGCAGTGTACTCATAATGAACAAATTGCTTAACCGCTTGCCATTCCCCTCTGTTGCCGGAACGATAGTTATAAGTTAATTGAATACCATTCTCTTTAGTTAGATAATCAATTGCTCCTGATCGCTCCCCTCTGCAACTCCAAGTTAATTCACCACTCCTGCCTGCTGTTAATAACCCTTGCTCTTTTAAATACCGTATATTAATTGTATTTTGGCTCTCAACTGTTGCCTTACTACTTAGCCTTGTCCAACTACCACACCCCATACCACCCATATGTCACCTTTATTTTTAGTGAAATCATTAAGTAAAAACACCCACTATATTCACTAACATATGCTATCTACTTGTATTATAAACTAAATATAAAGGTTATTAATAAAGCTAAAACTTACTCTTTAAATACTATTTCCTTAATACTTTTATCAAAATCACTTTCAAAATTTTGATCTTGTATCACTCTAAATTTTTTATACTCATCATGTGCTAATTGTTTTGCTACAGCACTACTAACCTTTCCTGCATTTTGTAATAAGTCATACTCATTAAATTGTAAAAAAGCATCCAGCTTTTCTATCCAATCAGCCATCTTCATTGGAATATTTCTAGCGGCTTGGTTTTCTGCATAGTCTAAATACATACTAACCACACGCTCTAACTCTTTTATTTCTGTCTCACTTAAATAGTTTTTTGCAATAGAGACATCACTTTTTAAAATCTTACCATCAGGTGATTTTTTCCAAGTTTGTAAGCCCATATTTTCCTGCTCCGAACTGGCTCTATCAACAATTAACTCTGGGGCTGTTTTACCTGTAATCGCCC
>JAGLUC010000067.1 GCA_023134955.1 Methylococcales bacterium
AACCTACGACCTTCGGGTTATGAGGGAGAAAGATATCTCTAACTTATCAAATACTTAGTCTTAAATATTCCCTTAAAGTCACTTTTTAGTAGTATGGAGTTATACCTCTCATCTGATTTTTAAGGGACAAATACAACCCGTTTTCAATGACTATATGAAGGAATACCTCATCCAGAATAACGGTTATTTGTATGCGTTAATTATGATACGAAATCACTTATTCTAAATCATTATACAGCAAGCTTGTATGTTACATCTTTCGCTTATTAAAAACGCAGCTAAATAATTTATAAACAAAAAAACTCTAACTTTCATTAATATTAATAATTTGATTTACATTAATATCAGTGAGGATGGATACTTTACCACTAGGCCATACTACTCTAATTTTATCTATATTATTATAATTACCTAAACCAAAATGAAGTCGACTCATATTTTGCCCTCGATTATGAACTCCTCCATTCATATCTCTTCTTTGAGTATTTCCGCCTGAAGTTACATAGACTACTGCACCAAGTCCTCCTCTATTTGAAGTATTTCCAGTCAAATCAATTTCAACCCAATTGTTATTATTACCACGATTATTAAATAATTGATAACGACCACCATTAAAAGGAGGAGCTCCAAATCCATTGGAAATTAAAATATCAATAAACCCATCATTATTATAATCTCCCATAGTAATTGAATCACTAAGCCCTGATACGGAACTATATAAGTGGGTATCTCTTTCAAACTTTCCTTCCCCATTGTTCCAATATATTTTCATTGAGTGATTTATTATAGGTTCTCTACATGCAAAAATAGCGTCGATATCCATATCATTATCAAAATCAGCTAATACCACATTATGACAATCAGTTGGCAACCCAGTTAAATTATCAACAAGAGCAGAACTCTCAAAATATGTTTCATGATTTATTAAAACATAACTATCCCTTTGTTTATGCTTAGAAAAATTATTAGTTAAAATTGGTGACGTAATATTTTGGCTTAATGCAAATTTTGCATGTATAGTCCTTGCACTATCTGAACTAACAACAATATCCCAACCACCGTTAATAATATTATACCCAATAAAAATACCTGTATCTTCTCCTGCAATATGCTTATATATGCCATGATTATCTGTATTGCTTAAGCTTAAAGATAAAGTACATTTTATATACCCAACACTTTCTACTGCGTTACAATTTCCTAAATTGTAACCGCTGTTTCCTGTATATATACTATTTTTATTCCACCAAATTGATAGTAGGTAAAAATCAATAGATAAATTATTTGATGAAGGGATAAATATTTTTTTTTGACTGCCGTTTACACCGATTTTGACTCCGTATAAATCATCGCCAATCATAGTTAGTGCATCACCATCAAAATACCTAGCTAAAATCATATCATTCTTTAAGTCGCCATTTAAATCACCTACTGCTGCATCTTTAATTTGCTTAATAGGTTGAAATACATTTATATTTTTAGTTTTTACTTCGATATTTGATTTTATTAAAGTGTCTGTAGAATAAATTGGACCAAGTGTAGATTTTGGAAAAGAAATTATTTCTAATTCATTCCCACCTATAATATCGCCTAAAATTGAAAATTCATGTGTATTACTTATATCGTTAATATCAACATAGCATTTTTCAAATTGAGCGAAAGAATTTTGACAAAATAAAATAAACCCTGGTGAATTAGGACTAATGGCATTATTTAGAATAACATCCAATAAGCCATCATTGTTTAAATCTACCCATAAAGGCATTCTTCCTCTGCCTAGTAAAAAATCTATTTTTTTATTTTCTGCAATATCAGTATATATACCGAATTCATTATTAAACAAATGATTAGAACCTTCGCCTAACCCTGCTGCTGCACCTGCTAGCACTATTAATTCCATATCACCATCATTATCATAATCTGCCCATGCAGAGCCATGTTGATCAGTGTTTACCGAATGGTTACTTACTCTCTGACTAGCATAATCAACAAACGTTTCACCACCATAATTAAGATATAATGATGAAGTTCTTACATGATTAGTCATCCAAAGGTCATAAAAACCATCATTATTACTGTCCCCCCAAGCAACACTCCAACTTGCACCATGAGGCACTATTAAACTATCACTTCTATCCTGAAAACGTATACTATGATCAGTTGATTGAGTAAGTTCAGTTCTACACGACATTGTTTGAAATACAACAAATAACAAAAAAATATGTTTTAGATTATAATTTTTAAAATGACACATGTCGAAATTATTTAGTTTTCCTTATAGTTAGTGATTTTCATCGAAGAATACAATGAATAAAATTATAGGCTATTAACACTTGATTGTTCTGATAGCCTTGAGATAAAAAAGTTTCAACTAATTGTCAAACAAAATGACAATAAAACAGTATTCACTATACACGCTTGAGCACCTCTCTAATGATATTCTTTATTATAAATTTTATAATCACACAGTTAATTTAATCATCTAATAAAAACTGACACCAAATGCACTACTCACGTACCGAGTTAAAAATCAATCAGCAATAAATGATAATATTCCACAGTGATTGAATTTGTACGGCGAGTTTTAAAATTAGCGTTGTGCATACTTTTAATAATTCAAGGCTTTAACACAAAACAACAATTGAAATGGCGAACACATAAATAGAACTAAGTCATTATCGTATACCAAATTTAATACGAATATATGTATTGTAAATACTTTCCTCATGAAAATTTGTTGATTAGTGATTTTATTGGTGCTCAATCAAATAAATTTTGATTGAAAAGCGATGAACTAATATGTTTTCACGTATAGAGTATGGCTTGATGGTTCTGTTTTAACAGCGAAGTTAGTTAAAAGGCGTAAACAAATCATCTAATTCACTGTTATTTATCCTAATCAAAAATTTCTATGCAATCTTCGGCTTTGCCAAAATCAAATAACATATAAATATCCATAAAAATTGATTGTTGCATTTCATCTATTTCAAAATATATTTAGATAATTACACATTTCAGTATGCCCCTCTAAATTTTCATAAAAAGGAAAACTATTTCATCAATTGTATTGCATCGAAATACCCTTGTAGCCTAGATCTAGCAGCAGCAGATTCAACAGTATCTTGCCATTTTGGAATGGCAGGTTGTAACTGATAGGGATCGTCTTTAATGTTATAGAGTGTTCCTCCAGAATACAGTTTCCATGTTTTATCGAAAACATATTCTACTAAATTATCTTCATTCGGTCTTATTTTGTCATCCCAGCCTATATAAATCCACTCCCTTGGTGATGTAATATTCCCAAGCATTCTCGGCCAAAAATTCACTCCATTAATTTGTTCATATGTGATTTCTTGTTTAGCAAAATCTGCCAAAGTAGGATATATATCCATAAGGTTAAACATATCATCTATTATTTTATTTTGAGGTAGTGTTCCAGGTAAACTTACAATCATCGGAACATGAGTACCATTATCTTTAGATGTGCCTTTTCCTCCTTCAATTATGCTTCCATCTGCTAAATACTGTTTTAATCCCTTTTTACTTCCATTATCTCCTACAAACATTACTAATGTGTTTTGAGACAAATTCAAGTCTGAAAGATGGTTAATAACATTTCCAACCATTTTATCCATATATTCTACATGTGCTTTCATTGGGTTATTAGTATCCATAGCTTGATCAGGTGTCGACTCAAATTCTTTAGAGGAATACCCTGGATGAGGCAAAAACATTGGATAATAAATAAAAAACCTCTCATCTTTATTTTTAGAAATAAAATCTAGAACTGTATTATTGACTAAGTCAGGTCCGTAAATATCTGCGCCAAATGTATTTATTTTACCGTTATTGTTAAATGTGGGGCTCCAGTAATAGTTACCAGGGTTTGTATTAGTGGTGTACCATAAAAAATATTCATCAAATCCTGAATTCTGTGGCTCCATACCCCAATACGGGAAGCTTTCATCTATTGGTCTCCAAGGAAAGACTGTCAGCTGCCACTTTCCAGCAATCATTGTCTTAAATCCTGCTTCCTGCATTAAATGGCCAAAGCTTTTCTCATTAGAATCCAAATAGCCAAAGTATTTATAATTGCGAAAATTGTATTTTCCAGTCATTAGCTTATTTCTGGATGCTGTACACTTGGGTGATGAATGAGCATTTAAAAATTTGATGCCATTAGTTGCAAGAAGATCTATATTAGGCGTTTGATATGATACTCCACCATAAGTACCAATTGCTTCCCACCCAATATCATCTGCCAATATTACAATTACATTGTAAGCTGCTAACTGGATCCCCTTGGTTTCTATATGCGCTTCAAGCATATGGTCAATACCTACGACTGTAACTCCAAGATCTCCATTGTTATTTATAGATTCCGGTATCGAAAAATTAACGACACTATAGGCCGAGTCAAAAGTTAATGTTTTTATACGATTGTTTGTAGCACTATCTTTAATTTCAATTTTCACCTCACCAGTTTCTGTTGTATATAAGATTGCTAACTCATCCGTTCCATTACCATTTAAATCTGAAATTACTGTCATTGATTTTGGATTGATATTGCTACTTAATATAGTATTGCCGACCTCTACTCCTGTCGCGGTATCCAATAACTGCAACTGGCCGATATTGATATCATCGGTACCTAGCAATGCCAACTCCAAAAAGCTATTTTTGTTTACATCATTAACTAATGTCACATCTAAAGCATTAAATACGGATTCATACTTAAGATTATTAATCAAGCCTCCAGTGGCGCCATCTTTTATAACTGCTTCAAAATTACTAATTGTATTACCAAGAACAATCAAGTCAGGTACACCGTTACCATTTAAATCTGGAATAACCTTCAAGAACTCCGTGCTCAAGAATGAATTAAACTTTATATTATGAAGCCATTTACCACTCATACTGTCTTTCAAGCGCACTTGAGTTTTATTATTAGATTTCGTTACCTCCAGGACAGCGATTTCGAATACTTCATTACCATCTAAATCTGGCAAGATTCCAAAAGCAATAGGCTGTGCAGTATTATCAAATGAAATTTTAGAAACCAACGCCCCTGTAACACTATTTTTTATGTAAACATTTGTTATACCAGTTTTTAAGCTACGGGCTAACAATGCAATTTCGGGTTTTCCATCATTAGTTAAATCTGGAACAACCGTAAAATCTATTGGTAAAAAGTTGTTGTTGAAAGGTATTGTATGAATGGTAGTTCCCGTTGCCACATTTTTTATGGATGCGTATATCAATCCAGTATCATCTTGGCTCAATATGGCTATTTCACTAATTTTGTCATCATCTAGATCAGGCAAGGCAATAACACGAGGTTTAACCCAGCGAGTAGAGTCACTTTTGAAATAATCTTCATAATCTAGGACACCATCTTTATCATAGTCATCACAAGCATCGCCAATGCCGTTTACATCGTGATCATATTGACTAAAATTCTTCACAAGCGGACAATTGTCAATATCGCCACATACTCCATCACCATCAATATCGTTCTTGGAATCATTCAGACAAATATCACAGTCATTACCAATGCCGTCTTTGTCCTTATCCCATTGACCTGGGTTAGAAATAACAGGGCAATTGTCGCAGTCATTACCAATGCCGTCTTTGTCCTTATCCCATTGACCTGGGTTAGAAATAATAGGGCAATTGTCGCAGTCATTACCAATGCTGTCTTTGTCCTTATCCCATTGACCTGGGTTAGAAATAATAGGGCAATTGTCAATAGCATCTTCAATGCCATCAGAATCAATATCTGTGAAAGCTAATACATGTGTTGTTAATAAAGTTGACAGTATAAGAGATGAAAAAATATATTTGTTCAACTTTACAGTTATAAAAAATTTCACACATTTCCCCTAAAAAATAACATTTGCAACACAACAATTATCAGTGTAATTAATGCTTAAAATAATCTATATGTGGAGTTAATTTCGATTTCTAAGTAAAAAAATTTTGAATCAAGTATAAGGTAACATTAAAAAACGTTGATAGCGGGAGAAGGCAAAAGTAACCCCGATAGATTAACAGTTCAACCAAATACTTCTATATAAGTATACACAATTTTTTAAAGGTTTTATGCTGCTTACTTCAGTTTATAAGGGAAAAATCAGGAAATAAAAAGGGCTTAGAGATTACTATCTCTAAACCCTATATGTTGTGGTAGCGGGGGCAGGATTTGAACCTACGACCTTCGGGTTATGAGCCCGACGAGCTACCGAGCTGCTCCACCCCGCAATCGAT
>JAGLUC010000068.1 GCA_023134955.1 Methylococcales bacterium
CTACGAAAAACAAATAACACCTTAACTGAACGGGAGACTGTAAATAAATCTGTGTAACTGTCTATCATTAACCCAATAATTGGGTGAGGATAGATAGTATGAAAAAAGAAGACCTAAAAGAACTCGCACAAGCCGCTGCGAAGACTATAAAATCAGAAGCCGATCTGAATGAGCTCAAGCAAATGCTCACGAAGATGACGCTTGAAACCGTGCTCAATGCTGAACTTGATGAACACCTCGGTTATTCCAAACACGATAAAGCCAATACCAGCAACAGCCGTAATGGCTACTCCAGCAAAACATTGCAAACCGAAGATGGCCAGTTTGAACTGGAAACGCCTCGAGATCGCAACGGTGACTTTGAACCTCAGTTAGTGAAGAAAAATCAACGTCGTTTTGTTTCCATGAATGACAAAGTCTTATTTCTTTATGCTCAAGGTTTATCGACTCGTGAAGTCAGTCATACGCTTAAAGAAATGTATGACACGGATATCTCTGCATCGCTTGTTTCAAGAATTACCAACGCGGTTATAGATGATGTTATTGAATGGCAAGCTCGACCGCTTGATAGTGTTTATCCCATTATTTATCTCGACTGTATCGTCCTTAAAATACGACAAGACAAACACGTTATAAATAAAGCCGTTTACCTTGCCCTTGGTGTCAACATGGAAGGCCAAAAAGAGTTATTAGGCATGTGGCTCTCTGAAAATGAAGGGGCAAAGTTTTGGTTAAACGTACTGACCGAACTTCAAAATCGAGGCGTGAAAGATATTCTTATTGCCTGTGTTGATGGTTTAAAAGGCTTTCCTGATGCCATACAAACGGTTTTTCCTCAAAGCCAAATCCAACTTTGTATTGTGCATATGGTGCGTAACTCAGTGCGCTATGTGCCCTGGAAAGATTACAAAGCATTGACCTCAGACCTTAAAAAAATATACCAATCTGTGACAGAAGATGAAGCACTTGTTGAACTCGATAATTTTGAAAAAAAGTGGGACGAACTTTATCCACAAATCAGTCGAAGTTGGCGGTCGCACTGGCATAATTTAAACACGTTATTTAATTATCCAGCAGATATACGCAAAGCGATTTATACAACCAATGCAATTGAATCGCTCAACAGCGTGATTCGAAAGGTTATTAAAAAACGTAAACTTTTTCCTAGTGACGACTCAGCAAAAAAGGTGGTTTATCTTGCGATACAACAAGCCTCTAAGAAATGGACAATGCCAATTCGGAATTGGAAATCCGCGCTCAATCGTTTTATGATTGAGTTTGAAGACCGTTTAAGTGATTATGCTTAAATGTTAACTTAGACAGTTACACAGAAATGGTTACAGTCTCCTGAACGGCATTACTATTAAGTCCTTTTTATTATCACTGTAAAATTATATTAACTAAAATTGGCCATTCCTTCGTTCGGGTTCTCTTCTTCTTCTGGTTCATCACTGATTAGGCTAAGCGCATC
>JAGLUC010000069.1 GCA_023134955.1 Methylococcales bacterium
AAGAGCTGTATCAGTCATTTCATGCAGAGTAGTTACTATTATTTTGAATAAATAATCTCTCGTTCCTTTAGGTTTAAAGGAACGAGAAAGGTTATTACTATATTTTGTTACGTAATTCTTCAAATGCTTTGATGGTAGAGGAATCATTAATTTTAATCAGTCTATCAGAGCCCCGGACAATAACATTACGAATAGTATCACTGCTAACCCCCTCAAGTTTTTTGTAATTGGCTGCAATTTTAGGTACAGCGGAATGGTAAGTAGTCACAGTAGTTTTTATCAGCTCTAGAGATGCAGTTAATTCTGGATCAACAGCAACTTTAGATAATTCAGCTAGCCATTTCTCGGCTTCTGAAAAGTGCTTGTCAGAATTAACGCGATACTTGTCTTTTCCACGAATAACATAATTCTTGAAGTTATGAATAGCACTACCATATCCTAATGCATATTCAATATTTTCAAGTGCATTAAATTGAGAACGACTTCTTAAAATTTTAATACCCTCAACAGCCGGACCATCACTAATTTTTACTTTATCATCAGTCATTTTTAAAACTTTGAGTAAAGACGATTCAGAAGCATAAATATTTTTAATGGTTGGTAATGAGGCGCGATATTCTGCAATCATGATTTCAATATCTGAGATAGCTTTATTTTCATCAGCATTTAAACCACTAATACTTCCCATTCGCTCAACAATGGCTGCTGCAGATGTAAATGATTTTTCAGCACTAACCAAGTATTTTTCTTTTCCTCGTAACACATAGTTTTTATAATGGTGGATTCCTCCACCATAGCCTATGGCACGAATAAGCTGGCTTGTTAAAGGTTTCATTTCATCTTCTGCACGGGCAATTGATGAAATGAATAGCCCGAAAATCAAACTGATTACCATGATAAATGGCATTGTTTTAACATTCATTTAAAAACTCTCTTTATCTATTGTTAGCGTTTGGAATTAAGCACAAAAGACTGGTTAATTAATTGTCTTATTGCCATGATATTTGCGCCCTAGGGTTGAAATACCATTAATAGCTGGACTATCATCTACTCGAACCATTTTGTCTGAAGAGGACACCATAGAGCTAATAATACGGGAATTGGTGCTTTTTAAAATAAACTCAGCCGTTTTCTGGATTCTAGGAATACTTTGTAGATATTTTGTACTTGTTGTTTTTATATCAGTCGCTGCTGTTTGAAGCCCAGCATCACTAATTGCTTTTTCCATTGTTGAAGACAGAGTAACAGAGGTATTGAAGTCTTTTGTCGCCTTTTCCTTATATTTAACTTTTCCACGCAATAAATAGTTTTTAAAGTTATGAATTGCTCCACCATAGCCCATATTATATTCAAGAGATTCCAGCTCATTCCAGGTATAGTTCTTTCTTAAAACATTAATACCTTCAATGGCGGCAGTATCATCAACCTTAACCTGAGCATCAGTTTCAATAATGACGGCAGCAAGTGATTTTTGAGTCTCATGTTGCGTTTTAACAAAAGCCAAGCCTTTTTGGTAGCTGGCTATCATGTCTTCAATTGATTTTAAGGCAACCAATTCATTGTTATCCAGTCCCTGTTCACGAATTTTATTGGACATAACTTTTGCTTCAGTAAAGAATTGATCCGATTTTTTTCTATATTTATCATCACCACGTAATACATAGTTTTTAAAGTTATGTATTGCGCCACCATAGCCTAAAAGTCGGACTAGCTGGCTAATACCTTCTCTTTTAGCATCTTCAGCAAAAGCATTTTGCGACAAAGCTATAGATAATAAGAGTGGTATGGTCAACGCTATTTTTGAAATACTTTGTAGCATAATTTAAAGCCTCTTAAAATTTTATATTAAAATCTAAACGGACACGTTTGCCATCTTCTGATGTGCTAATAGCATCAGCAATGTAATAACGTAATAACAAGTTTGCATTATCCATCACTGAATAACCCAAACGGATTTCATGCCCTTTCATGTCACTACCGCGTGTTTGCGTTGCACTACCCCAGCGCACCCAATCATCTTGGGCATAAGAAGAGTTTATGGCAAGTGCTTCTATATACGCATAGGTATAACCAACCAACCAGTCATTTTGTTTTTTTAACTTACCCAGTGCAGTAGATAAAATAAAACCTTGTCGATGATTATGATGCATCGCTGTATAGGCAATAGGTGATAAAGATGAATAACCTTTCATGTTATAAATATAATCAGCACCAACCTTAATAGGTATATCAAAAACCTTGGATTTAAGCTGTGCGCTAGTTTGCACAATGGTGTAATCGCGTAAGCCGTTACCTTTTAAAAGGTCAGTAGCATTACCATCTGCGCCCATTGCATAAATACCCGATGCAAAGGTAAATGTGTCATCTTTTACTGATGAAGAGTAGACCAATTGACCAGCAAACATATCACCTGCTAAATCACGCATTCCTGAGGGAAGCAGTAAATAAGCAGAATTAATGGATATGCTCTGGTATTTATCTAATTTAAACTTATAACCCGCTGCAAAGCCAACAGGTGTCACATCATCATCCCAGAATAATTCATTTTGTTTCCAGAAAGGCAAGCCGTTTCGCCCAGCCCAGCCCCAGGCTTCACCAGATTCATTTTTAAATTTACCCTTTAAAAACCATTTGTCAAAATTAACATCATTTGAACCTGTCGGGTTGGTGTTGAAATCGTATAAAGTAATATGTGGTGATTGCTGAGAAGCATTTGACCCTGTTCTAATTCTGGTGCCGACAGAAAAATAGTCAAGAAAACTATAATTGACACCCAGGCGACCTCTGGTTCTAAGTCTAACGCGGTCATGGCGCATCGTTCCATCAGCTTTATTTGACTGGTAGTCTGTTTCGATACGCAGACGAATATCACCATAAACTTGCAGACCATCTTTATCGTAGAATGCTGCACTTGCAGGGGCTGAAATGGTTATTAATGCACTTAAAAGACAACAGTAATAGATTGTTTTTTTTATTTTCATAACACTTCTCTTATAGTAAATTTTATAATTTTTTATTGATTGATTAATGAATTAATGTCAGCAGAATCGAGAGCATCATGGACATATTTCAATAGTTCATCTTCAGAAAATGGTTTAATAAAATATTTAGATATGCCGGACATTTCTGCTTGTTTACGATGTTTATCTGTTGAGCGGGAGGTGACCATAATGATAGGTACATCAGCAATATCTTTACGGTTTCTGACGTGAGTTGTTAGTTCTATACCATTCATCCTGGGCATTTCAAGGTCAACTAATAAAACATCAGGCAATTCTTTTTCTATTTGTTCAATTGCATCCAGACCATCAATTGCAGTATTAACTTTGAATCCCGAATCTTGTAATAGTTGTGCAAGAGCACGTCGGGCACTTAATGAATCATCAACAACTAGTGCCGTTGGTAATCGGTTCATTAACTCTTCTTCATCAGACTGTAGGATATTGAGCACCGATTGGTTTCCAGTTTCACGTAATAACTCAATAACATCAATGATGGGGGCAACACTACCATTACCAAGAATGGTTGCACCTGTTATACCAGGGATATTAGGCATGTATGCGCCCATACCTTTAACCATGGCTTCACGATTACCTAATAATTCATCAACCAATACAGCTTTTGTTTCCCCGGTTTCATCCTGAACAAGAACAACAGGTAAATTAGTATTTGAAGAAAGTGGGAGAGCAAGTAAAGCTCTTAAATTTTGTACGGGATATGTATTCTCATCATAAAGAAACATGAAACCAGACTCTGTTTGAAGAATAGAGCCATCATTTGCATGTAAAACTTGTTCAATATTGTGTGTTGGAATACCTGCAACACGTTGTTCAGATCGGGCGAGTAATATTTGTATGGAAGATAATGAAAGAGGAATATTTAATTCTACGATTAAGCCACGACCAATTTCAGAGTTAATCAGCATGGAGCCTTTAATCTGTGAAATTTGAGATTGAATGGCATCCATACCAATACCACGTCCGGAAACTTGAGTAACAACGTCTCGGGTAGAAAATCCAGGTGTCAAAATAATACGGTTTAATTCATTATTTGATAATTCCTGGTCTTCAGTTACTAATCCTTTTTTAATGGCACTTTCACGAATTTTAGCGTAATTAAGTCCTGCACCGTCATCACTACAATGAAGCGATAAATAATTACCCTTTCTTTCAAAAGTGAGGGTAATTATTCCAGTTTCATTTTTACCCGATGCAGTTCGTTCTGCCGGGTTTTCGATACCATGGTCTATAGCATTACGTAGTAGATGCATTAATGGGTCTACCAGACCATTAAGAATTTCACTATCAATTAAAACTTTTCCACCAATAAACTCAAGATCTACTTGTTTATCGGTCATACGACAGGTTTGACGAACAATTCGCTGACAACGTGATTCAATGGTCTCAACCGCAACCATTCGAATATGTTGAATAATCTCCAGGTTTTCTTTTTGTAGACCTTGCTGATCAGCAAGTAAATTATTCAGATTAAGCAGACGTTTTTCTACACTCCCCGTCATTTCCCTAATATCGGCACTAATCTCATCCAGACGACTAGTACAGGTATGTAGTTCGTTATATTGTTCCATTTCCAGAGAATCAAATTCAATATTTGTAGTATTGCTAGAATGACGTGATGCAATACTTTGAATATTAACTAGCTTATCAAGTTCAGATACTTGTAGGTGAAGATCCCAGGATAAATTACGGGTAAATGAAATTTCTTCATTAATTTCATTTAAATGTTCTTTTAATTGTTCAGATAAAATTCCATTTTCACCGCTTAGCTGGAATAGGTCATCAACGATAGTGGTAGAAATTCGGGTCATTGCCACTGCTGTGGAAGTGGCTTCATCCTCAGATGTTGTAACGGGTTCATTAACTGACACTGTTTCACTAGGTTCAGGCACTACAAAATCACCATCCTCAGGAATACCTTCGGTTTTTAACAGGTATGCCCAGTCAATAACCTGCTGTAAAACAGTCAATGAGTGTTCTGGTGGTTGATCAGAAAGACCCAATAAACATTCCGTCATACCTTCAAGGCAATCAGAGGCTTGAAGTATCATCTCGTTCATCGATTTATTAGGCAAAATATTATGTTCGACCAGAATATCTAAAATATCTTCTAAGTGATGAGTTAATGTAGCAATACCAGTAATACCAACAGTATTGCCCGCACCTTTAAGGGTATGTGCAATTCGCTGAATATTTTGAATATCTTGTCGAGAACCACCCTGTTGAATACGCTGAACGGTTGAAGCAAAAGTTGCTGTCAACTCTGGCAGCTCATTTAACATGGCATCCAGTAATTCTTTGTTTACATTGGCTGGCAGTTTTAGTGATATATCTTCAGCAGCAGCCGTTATTTTTAATATAGCCTCAGCCTCAGTATCATCTTCAATATGAATTGAAGAGAGTAGCCTTAAAATGTTGTCTGCTTCATTTTGATTAAGAGATTTCGTCCATTCGTCAGACTGTAAATGAGAGACTAAGGACTGACTGTTTTCAAATTCTTGGGTATTTTCTAAATAGCTTTGAATTAAAGGTAGAGAGGCTTTTAATAAATTGCACTGAGAAATGCTGAAATCTGGATCAGCTGCACGGCGTGATCGCATATTATAAAGAATGAAGTTAACAACTTCTTTTAAGCCTGATAAGTGTACCGTTCCGGATGCTTTGGCAAGGTTTTCAAGCTGATATAAATCCTCAGTAATAGATGATTTAAAGTCATTATTATCAATTTTTGATTCATTGAGGTCTGCCAAAGAATGATTAAAATCGGCAGCTAAAAAGACAAACTGATCATAAATCATTTTGATAAAATCAGGTTTGACCGTTAGAACCTCGGTATTTGTTTCAGTGCTATCAAGATCAACAGACGGTGTAGTGCCTTCTTCGGTTTCAGATGGATTGCTTTCAATATTATCTTCATCAGAATTTATAGAGAATATCTCTCTTAACATGATGGCATCCTCTTCCATAAGAGGACTAACCCATACCTGATTTTGCAGGCATAGAATTAAACTATTAATGGGCTCTAATTCATCAGGTGACGCTAAAAAATGTTTAAAATGATTATGCCAGTCTTTAAACAGTTGCCATTCAGCATTACCAATGTCTCTTTTTTCAGTACACAGCTCATGAATTGCATCTTCATAGACGGCGCAGAGTTCTTGTAATTCAGACAGCTCTTGTTCTAAAGCGACTTCACCACATTCCTTCCAGCATTCAGAATATTGACTCAATATTTCAAACAGAGACTCTGAGTCATTTTTAGTCGTAATAGCTTCTTGCAATAATTCTGCGGCTTCATTTTCAGCCATTTGAAGCATACTTAATTGCTGAGTGTCATTTACCATCATAATAACTGGATGCCTTTATTCAGGTAGCGTAAATACGTGAACCGAAGTAACCAGGTCTTCAGCATTTGCCACCAAAGTATCTGATAATTCATTTTGTGATTGCAATTGTTCCTCTGTTTTAACCGTACTTTCTTTAATTTTTTCCGCACGATTCATTAATGTTTGACCAATTTTTACTTGGGCTAAAGTATGTTGTGCAATTTTATGCACTGAATCTGCTAATGTCTGGGTGGATTTCTGAGCTCCTTTCATTTGTTCCCCAGCTTGTTCGGCAAGTTTTGTTCCATCAACAACCTCGGCAATTACATCATTCATTGTATTAACCGTATCAGTGGTATCAATTTGAATATTTTTAACCAGGGTGGAAATTTCTGAAGTTGCTTCACGAGAGCTTTCTGCTAATCGTTGTACCTCGTTAGCAACAACCATAAAACCTCTACCTGCATCACCAGCCGAGGCTGCCTGCATACCAGCGTTTAATGATAATACATGTGTTCGCTCAGCAATCTCGTTAATAATATTTACCACACCACTAATTTCTTGAGAACGGTCACCTAGTCGCTTGATTCTTTTTTCAGTTTCACGAACAATCTCACGAATTTTATTAATACTATTCAGTGACTGGTTTACCGTGTCTAGTGCAGTTTCTGTTGCTTGCATAGTTTCTTTAGAAACCTTATCTGTTGCTTGAGATGCCTTCGCAATATTGATCATACTTGTAACAACACCTTTCAGCTCGACCAGCGTTTGATCAACCTCTGATCCCTGTGTTTCAGCATAACTCATTACTGTTCTTGATTGGGACTGCATTTCTTTAGAGGTTTTGTTTACATTGACAGAAATCTCATTTACCCCTTTTAGTACTTCTGAAATTTCATCAGTCAGTAAGTTTAGAGAATCTGATACCGCTCCAGTCATATCTTCGGAAACAGGTACTCTAATAGTCAGGTCTTTTTGACTTAATTTTGCCACCGATTCCAGTAACCTTACAATTGAATGGTTGAGGTTTTTATGTTCTGATTCTGACTTAGCAAGGGTTGATACACGTTCGTTCAATAATGAGTCAAAAGCTTTTGCCAAGGTACCAATTTCATCAGTACTAGTAATTTCAGCACGCGCATCTAACTCACCAGCGGCAACTTGTTCAACAGTGTTTCTTAATTTGAAAATAGGGGTTAAAATACCTCTGGCAACAGCAAAGAAAAACAGACCAATAATTAAAGGAATGGCAATAATCACTATAATAAAGTTTCTAGTGATTTGCTCACGAGTTGACTTACTGTGAGTATTATTTGCTAATTGGTAGCCATCTTTAATTTTAATAAGCTGAGCCATAAGAGGTGCAACTTTGTCTGCTTCATTTTGTAGATCGTTAAATTGACTTGCCATACGCTGGGAAGCATTTACCGTTTCGTTAAACAGTTTCTTGTACTCTTCCAGTGAAGTAGATAGTTTTTTTCTTAAAGTCGGATTTAGTTCTGATTTTTTGAGCGCAAGAATAAATCGTTTATAGGCAACTTGCATATGCTGTATATTTTTAACATCCCCTGTTTTCAAAAAGTTTTTCTCAATAGTTCGCATTGTTAGAAAAATGTTACTCATAACAATACTTCTTGATTTGGAAATGTTTTCAGCCAGTTCCTCCGACGAGGTGTTCAAACTACCTTGTAGCCCACTATTTTCATCAAGCCCTACTTCCACTAGAGATTCTACCGCGATAAAAAAGTTATCCTGAAAAGTATTAAAAGTAGTTTTTGTGGTGTCAAGTAGTTTTTTATCAGCCGAGGTTTGTAGTAATGGTAGTAATTTTGACAGGAAGATATGAGCGGATGCCATACTACCTTCAAACTTTTCTAAAAAACTTAACTCATTGGTAAGTCGAAATTCTTTTTCAAAACTTTGGGCTTCAAGTACCTTGATTTGTACTTTATCAACAAAGTCAGTAAATTCACCAAGCTCTTGAGTTTTATCAATGGCTTCCTGACTTGTTGATAGAGAGCTGTTAAAGGCAAAGGCAATCAGACTCATACCGATTAAAAACACGAAAAGAATGATCACAAACTTAAAGCCGAGTTTGAGATTTTGAAAACTATTAATAATGGGCTGAAAAATATTCATTAAATTAACCTAATCTTGATTATGGGTAAAAATTTCAAATTGTATAGAGTTATCGATCTTAGTTAGCCTATGATAAGTGATTGATAATATAAATTATTATTCATCATGTTCAGGCTCAGTTTCCTTTGAGGCTATAATTTTGGGTGACAGGGCTTTAAAGAATTGTTCTTTATCGTATTTCAGCCAATTCATTTGATCTTTTTTAAAGATTTCCAGAACATGGTCTTTAAGTTCGTCAGGTAAATGAACTGGCTGTGTATCAATATCAAGATTGTCCAATGCTTCTGGATGTTCAGTTATCTTAATAGCAACTGCTTTTTCGCCTTTATCAAGAATCAGCAATAAGTCTTTTTTTTGTGAGTCATGTGAAAAGTCAAATAATGATTGCAGGTCAAAGACAGGAATTAAATGTCCCCGTAAATTGATAACACCCTGTAACCACGTGGATGTATTGGGAAGTGAATAAATTGGCATATTATCAATAACTTCACTATCCACCCCATAGTCAATTAATAAGCCAAAGTCACCAACCTTAAAACCATAAAATACTTTTTTGTCAAAAAAGGCATCAACTTCAGCAGAAGCTATAGCATCATTTTCAGCAATATTTATGTTTTCTACATCCTCTTTGACAAGGACTCCAAAATCATTTTCGGAATTCACACCGTTCTCCTAGCTAAAATTATTGATCTGTTCAATAATTTGATCTTCTGAATAAGGTTTTGTGACATAAGCTTTAGCGCCTTGCAGTTGAGCCCAGACACGGTCAGCTTCTGCATCTTTGCTTGAAACAAAAATAACAGGGATATTTTTAGTTGCGGCATCTTTTGTTAATTCGCGACAAGTAGCAAAGCCATCCATTTCAGGCATAACAATGTCTAAAAAAATTAAGTCAGGATTAAATTGTTTTACTTTTTCAAGCGCATCTTTACCTGAAGTTGCTGTCATACTGTCGTAACCAGCTGAGGATACAATGTTTTTAAGGTTGTCACGTTCTACTTGTGCGTCGTCAACAATAAGGATTTTTCTTAAAGTCATGGTTATTTTGCCTCTTTTTTTGTGATTTTCAAATTGAATGATTTTTTATAACTGTATTTAAATAATAGCTCTATTTTCGATTTTGTTTGAAATCTTTAAGCCAGCTCATAACTCTTTCCAGTAATTGTTGAAAGCTTTCATGCTCTATCGGCTTTGTTAAATAGGTTGAACAGCCAGCCATAACACCTTTGACTTCATCCATAGGTGAGGTTTTTGCAGATAGCATGATAATGGGTATTTTTTTCATTCCGGTTTTTTTTCTGATGGCAGTGCATGTTTCATAACCGTCAATACCAGGCATCATGACATCCAGAAAAATAAAGTCGTATAGTTTCTGCTCGGTCATCGCTAACGCTTGCTCACCATTGTCAGCATATTCGGTGTTAATTTTTATGGGGGCATTGTCTAATTCCATGCCAATGGTTTTTTGCATTAAAGGACTGTCATCAACAACCAGAACATTAAAAGATTTGCTGTTTTGTTCTTCAATTACGGAGCTATTTGTTATTTGCCCATCTGATTTATCTGAATCTGTAAAAACCAGTTTATCTAAAGTCCGTAAAACACGAGTGGCTAGTAAAGCACCTTGAATATGGTGGGTATTATCACTGCTGGATTTACTCTTGGTGACAATTTGAATATCAGGGTGTTTTTGTTGAAGCTGTTGCTGGTTAATTGTTGACGATTCTGTATCAATATCAATGATAGCCAAATCAGGCGTAATCTCAGAAGATTCATCCAAAAAGTTATATACACGATCTCTGGAACTGGATAAGTGAAATATTTTCTTTAGTTTCTTTTCGTCTTCTGGAGGACAATTTATTAATTTGACATTTAAATTTGTAGACATGCTTTAAATTAACCTGGCACTTATATTTTAATCTTTTATTAATGTATAAATAAATCTAATAGACTTATTTTGTGTGACATTTTAAGCTTACATAACTAAACAATATTAGCCTGTAAATTTGTTTGATTGTTAGTTGTAACCCCTGATACTCAAGTTTATAAGCACAATAATTATATGGTTATAAATTTGTTTATTGCTAAGTATAGACAGCTTTTATGTTTTGCCTAGGGCATATGTATTCTTAATTTAAATGGCGAGCGACTATTAGTCGGTTATGAATAGAGTTACCAGTATTGAACATTGATAACGCCAGGAATGGCGCATGGTAGAGTATACGGTGTCAAATGTCGATAGGTAGTCGGCGTTGTAAATTTTATCATGACTTGCTGAGTCGTAATTGTGATGCGCAGCACATTTTTGATAAAGTATTGATAAGGGAGGGGGAGGGGGAGGGGGTGAGGGGGTATTAGCTTTTAATTTCTGTGACGATAACATCAATATGGTTATCTCTTAAGCGTTTTTTAATTGCTGAAACACTGGATGATCGGCTGTAAGGCCCAATTTTTACTCTGTTCCAAACTACATTGCCAACATTTGCTTTTTCAACTCTTGACTCAATACCCATTAAAGCAAGGCGAGCTCTTAGTTTGTCCGCTTCGGAGAAGTCTCGAAAAGAACCTGCCTGTATTAGATACTTTGTTGCTTTAGCTTTTCCAAATTTTTCTTCTCGATTGCGTGTGCTAATTTCATAGTCGGGTACTACTATTTCTGTCTCAGGCAGAATGGTGTAAAAGTCAAAACGCGGTTCATTAGCTTTTTGTTTAACGATTTTTTTTATTTTTTTAATCACTTGAACCTGTGTTTTTTGAGGTTCTGGTGCCGAGTTTCTTAAAAAAACTAAAAACATTACAAACAGAGCAATTAAAAAAACAATCAACAACCATTTCCACCAAGCTACTTTTTGGGCTTGTTTTCTTGCTCTGTTTTTAGATGTTCTGTTTTTGTAATCTCTGGCCATTACATAGACTCGGGAGAGTTGATATTTAATAGAGTCAAGCCATTAGTCAATACTTGTTTAGCGGCACAGATCAGGTTTAGTCGAGCGTTACGTAAACCAGCATCATCCACTAAAAATTGATGTGCATTGTAATAAGTATGAAAATTATGGGCTAATTCACGCAGGTATTGGATGAGTTGGTGTGGCTCATATTGTAAAGCGGCTCGTTGTAATGTTTCTGGATATTTTGATAAGCTGGTTATTAAAGCAAGCTCATGTTCTTCCATTAATTTATCAAGATTTTTCATGCCCAGGGCTTGATCTTTTTCCCAGCCTTTTTCGTCAAGTTGGCGTAAAACACTACAAACTCGTGCGTGAGCATACTGTACATAAAACACTGGATTTTCATTGCTTTTTGAGGTTGCCAGTTTTAAATCAAAATCCATATGTTGTTCTGATTTACGCATTACATAAAAAAAGCGCGCAGCATCGGTGCCTACTTCACTACGTAATTGACGTAAGGTGACAAATTCACCTGAACGAGTCGACATGGGAATTTTTTCTGTTCCCCGATAAAGTATGGCAAATTGAACTAATAACACTTTAAGTTTTGACTCGTCAGCACCTAAGGCTCGCATTGCAGCTCTTACACGGGGAATGTAGCCATGATGATCCGCCCCCCAGATATTAATAATTTGATCAAACCCTCGATCAAGTTTATTCATATGATAAGCAATATCGGAGGCAAAATAAGTCGATTGACCGTTATCTCTTATCACAACACGGTCTTTTTCATCGCCCAGTTTACTAGATGCAAACCAGGTGGCACCTTCTTTTTGGTAAAGATAGCCTGATTTATCCAGTCGTTCCAAGGCTTCTTTTATAGAGCCATCTTCCATCAGAGAGCGTTCAGAGAACCATTGTTGGTAACTAACACCAAATTCTTCTAAATCTTGTTTGATGTCATCTAAAATAACACTCAATCCTGTCTGGAATAAATCGCGGTATAAAGAACTGCCTAGCAGCGTTTTAGCTCTATCAATTAAAGCATCAATATGCTTTTCTTTATCACCACCTTGAGGTTCATCACTAGGAATGCTTTCCATCACCAATTCGGCAGGTCGGCGGTATTCATTATCCGCATCTTTATGGATATTAAAGGCAATGTCTCTGATATATTCTCCACGATAACCATTGCTGGGGAATGCGACAGTTTCACCACATTTCTCTAAATAACGTAACCAAATGCTGGTCGCCAGAATGTCCATCTGACGACCTGCATCATTAACATAATATTCTTTTGATACATCAAAGCCTACAGCAGTTAATAAATCAGCTACCGCTGAACCATAAGCAGCTCCGCGACCATGTCCAACATGCAGGGGGCCTGTAGGATTGGCAGAAACAAATTCAACTTGTATTTTTTTACCTGCACCTATGTTACTTAATCCAAATTTATTGCCAGTCTCATGAATTTGTTTAATCACTTGAAATTGAGTATCAGCATTAATATGAAAATTAATAAAGCCTGGTCCTGCAATTTCAACTTTACAGATAGCTGGATCAGTTGGCAGTGCGGCAATAATCTTTTCTGCTATTTGTCGGGGACTGGATTTAGCAGGCTTTGCCAGGATCATGGCTAGATTTGTAGCAAAGTCACCATGACTTGTATTTCGCGCACGTTCAATATTAATTGGTGGGTTTAATTCCTGGTCAAGGATCTCTTGATATTTCAGTACATCAATAGATTGTTGAAGCAGTGCTTCCAGCTTTTGTTTCATCATTTGAAGTGATTAAGGTACAACATTGAGTATTATCCCTGAAAAAGAAAGGTTTCGCCAATAGCGGTATTTAAAAAACTAAAACGTTGTTGTTCAAGTCTATTAGTCTGCAATATATTCAAAAATTTTAACCACTTGTTTTACCCCGGATTCTCTTCGTGCTATTTCTGTTGTGACATTAGCTTCTTTTTTATGCACTAAGCCCAGTAAATAAACAATGCCATTTTCGGTAATTACTTTGACACGAGTAGTATCAAATCCTGGTATATCTTTTACTTTACTAAGGGATGATTTTATTTTGGTAGTAATTAGGGTGTCATGAGAACGTGTAGCTAAGGAAGATGGTGCCGATATTTGTAGTTCGTTATGAACTATTTTTACCCCGGAGATGATTCTAACAATAGAAATGATTTTGTCACGCAGTTGTTCGGTAGCTGCTTCACCTGTTATAAGAGTGGTTCCATTGTAAGCAGTTATATTAAAGTGACAGTTTTTACGAATATCATCATCTGAGTTTAGTTCTATTGCGGCATTAACTTCAATGCGTTCATCTTTAATAATGGCTAGAGTGCTTCTGCGATCATGTAATAAAGCAAGTCCAGTTAGTTCTGCACCGCTAGCTGCGATGAGTGAACAGCCTGCTAAAGTAACTTGTATAAAAACAACAAAAATGAGTGTTTTTTTCATGGGCTTAGCCACCAAATAGCTGATGATCTATTAAGTCACATAGACAATGGGTTATAAGTAGGTGAACTTCTTGAATACGTGCTGTAGATTCTGAAGGCACTCGAATTTCAAGGTCTGGCTCTTTTAAAATAGAGCTTAATGTTCCACCGTCTTTGCCTGTTAATGCGATGATGCTTATCTCTTTATCATGAGCCGCTTTTACAGCACTAATAATATTGTTTGAGTTTCCGCTGCTTGTATAGACTAGAAGAATGTCCCCTTGCTGCCCTAAAGCACGTATTTGTTTGGCAAAAATCTCATCAAAATGATAGTCATTAGCTATTGAAGTAATAGTCATGGTGTCTGTGGTTAATGCAATGGCGGGTAAGGCAGGGCGTTCCCGTTCAAAACGATTAAGCATTTCCGATGAAAAATGCTGCGCATCACCTGCTGAGCCACCATTACCACAAGCCAGTATTTTTTTGTCGTTAACTAGAGATTCAACCATTTTTTGTGAAGCAAATGCGATTAGCTCGCTTAGACTATTCATAGCATCCTGCTTGGTTTGGATGCTTTCAGAAAAGTGCTTGATAATTCGGTCTTGTAAGCTCATAGATATTGATCGTTGCAAAATAAAAATGGTAAAGATTAAGTTTGAAATGCATTCTTAATCCAGTTTATATCACTGTCATTGGACAGGGTTATAACATCAAAACGGATGGGGCTTTTAATCTTATGTCGTGATAAATAGAATTGAGTTGTCATTATTATACGGGATTGTTTTTTATGGGTGATGCTTTCTACCGCACCACCAAATGCATTGGACTTTCTAAACCTGACTTCAACGATAACTAAAGTTTGTTGGTCTTGCATAATAAGGTCAAGTTCCCCGTATCGACTGCGAAAATTTTTCTCAATAAGTTGTAAACCTTGTTTTAATAAATAATGACAGGCGTGCTGTTCTGATTTTTCTCCACGAATTAAATGTGCAGGCAGAGTTTTTTTTAGCATTATTAAAAGTAGTCTTTAGAATAAATACTATTTTGATCAGATATTATTTTAAATTGTTCAATAATAGGGTTTTGTAGAACAGCCTTTCCATTTATAAATTTTGCACAGACTAATTGTCGGGTAATTCTATTTTCTTGATTAAGCAGCAAAGTGCCTGTTGCACCAGGATATGGAATGTTATCTAAAGTGCTTAAGTGGGTTAATACATTAAATGAATCAACGCCTAATGCGAGTAGTTTTTTATATTTTCTTGGGAATTTTTGCCAGTTACTACGAAGTGCTTGCTGGCTTAATTTACCTGGATATGTTTCTGGAAATGCCCAGGGAATGTCGCAAAAAGTAATGCTGTTTAAATCAATATCTTGAGAAGGGTTAGGTTGTCCATTGTATAGCTGTGAGGTGGCGTAAATGGGTAAATTTGTCGCACGATAAAAACGTAGTTGAGGATAAATTGAACGGGCAGTTTGAGGTTGCGCCGATAGAAAAATCGCATCAACATCATGTCGTCTACGTTCTGTATATTCAATGTTTGTTGCTAATAAACGTCTAAGTTGTTTATATCTATAATTACTTTCATCAAGATTAAGTAAGTCTTTTATGGGAGCAGAAAAGTCATTTTTTTTGCTGTTATAAGGTTGAGACTCCAACAATGTTCCGCCTGTTTCTTGCCAATAATCAGTCAGGTGATTATTAATTCGTTGCCCTTGATTGTTGTTGGGTGTTAACACAAGTGCTTTATGGTTACCATCATGACTGGCTTTATTAACAATTTGTCTGACATCATCAATCGGGCTTAAACCAAATTGAAACAAATTGTTTTTAGCCAAATTTTCGATGTGATTTAAAGCAAGAACGGGGATGGTGAGCTCGGTATCCAATGCCAGGTTTTGAATGTTAGTTTTGCTGAGTGGACCAATGATTAATTCTGCACCGTTGGAGATGGCCTGGTGATATAGCTCAACAGAGTTTTCAATGCTTGTATCATAGAAGTTAATAATGGGTTGATACTCAAATTGGGCATGGTAGGCTTCCATAAAGCCTTCTCTTATAACCTGGGCGGCTGTAGCAAAGCGACCTGATTCGGGAAGTAAAATAGCAATGGCAGAAGGTAATTGAAAGCTGTGCGTGGAATGATCAAGGTAAGACTCTAAAAACTCGGAATCAATAGCAGGGTGATCAGGGAATAAAAGCTCCCATTCCGCTAAATTAGTTTGAAATTGTTCTTTATTTTGTTTTAGTTGAGAGTCTTTTAATAATCGGGTTAAAGCCATCCAGCCACCTAGGGTATCAGGTGCAGGGGGTTGCTGGGTTAATAGTATTTCGGTGGGTAATAAATTTAATGATTTTAAAATAACAGTATTATTTAACTCACGTTGCTGGCTGTTTTCAAACAATGGCGATAACTGAATCCGAGCCTGCACACTTTGTAGCGTATCCCCTGTTAAAGAGTGAGCAAAGGCAAGTGATTGATAAAAAATAATTTGATCAGTTAGTGTCAGGTTGTATGGTTGAGTAATGTTAAGTATATTTATGGCTTGCTCTGCATCACCATTACTGAGGTTGATTTGTGCATGTAGTAAGTTTAACCTGTTACGTTGTTCAGCAGATAAAGAGTCTGTTTTTATTAAATCAGCAAGGGATTTTGCTGAAAGGCTGTCACCTGACTGAATAAAGGCTTCGGCTGCTAACAGGTTGAATTCATCACGGTGGGCAGGTTGTGACTGAGCAAGTTCTTGATATAAAGCAGCCGCCTGTTTTGGTTGACCTTCATCCATAAAAGATTCTGCCTGGATCGCTTCGCTTAAATATAAGTGTCGTTTTGCTGGATCTGTCGCGCAACCAGCAAGAAAGAGAAGGAAAAAAGTAAGTAATATTACAATATGACTGTTCATAAATGGACTGGTCTTGTTATTAGCATTGAATGAGAGTAAAGATATCAAATGTGCGGTAAATTATACGTTGTTGCAACCCCAATAGGTAATTTAGCAGATTTTAGCTATCGAGCCGTTGAAATTTTAAAAAAAGTTGATTTAATTGCGGCTGAGGACACTCGGCACGTAAAAATGTTATTACAACATTATGGTATTAGCAATAAATTAGTTTCATTACATCAGCATAATGAAGAAAAAATCGCGCCAGGCTTAATTGAACAAATAAAGACTGGAATATCAGTTGCTTTGGTTTCTGATGCGGGAACGCCTTTGCTTAGTGATCCAGGAATGCCATTGGTAAAACTGGCAAAACAACAGGGGGTGGAAGTCTCCCCCATTCCAGGTGCTTGTGCATTAATTTCTGCGTTGTCTGTTTCTGGGCTCCCCGTCACAAAATTTACCTTTGAAGGGTTTTTGCCGAGAACATCGTCAGCAAGAAAAGCTTTTTTCCTCACTAAGAAAGATGAAACAGCTACCTGGGTTTTTTATGAATCTAGTCATAGAATTTTAGCATCACTACAAGATTTAGCTGAAATATTGCCTGGTGATAGAAGAGTTGTCGTCGCCAGGGAGTTAACTAAATTATTTGAAACAGTGGTTAACGATTCTTTAGAAAATATTTTGGATAAGGTAAAAAATGATAACAATATGCAAAAGGGTGAGTTTGTGGTGCTTGTTGAAGGTGCTGTTGTTAATAAGAAAGCAGGCGATATTACTGAAGAACAAAAAAAGGTTTTGCAGGTTTTACTGCAAGAGTGTTCTATTAAATCAGCAGTTGCAATGGCTGTTGAAATAACAGGAGCAAGAAAAAAACTGTTATATCAGGCTGCATTAAGTTTGAATGAGGTGGATGGGAAATAATTCTTACATGACAAGACAGTTGTCAATTCACTATTGTTAGTCAAAGTTATCAGTCAAACAGAATAACAACGCAAATAACTGGGCGTTAAAATGGGGGACTTCCCAACGCTTTCAACGATCTATGTTGATTTTCCTTGTCATGCCTATATTTTTGGTTAAATATTTTCTATCATTTCCTTAATAATATCTGTTTCTCGATAGCCTTCACCCCATGACCACCCAGCAAAAATTGACCAGATGAAGCGACTTATTTGTTTTACATCATCATATTCAAGAGATGAATTCTTGAATCGGTATATTTCACGATTGAGCTCATTAAAAAAGCCAAATACCTTTTCATCTTTAAATTCAATATTGTTTAGTACGTAGTTAGTTTCACTTAATAAAAGCTCTAACTCCATTAGGATGTCTTTTAATAAATATTCATTAAGTCCATTTAAAATGGTGGCTCTTCTCCGCCTTGATGTATAAAGTTTTATCTTTTTCTGCCCTTC
>JAGLUC010000007.1 GCA_023134955.1 Methylococcales bacterium
CAGAGTCAAATACGCTGAGTAGTTACAATCAGTTTTGTTTAGGCGCGGAGTTAAAGCCACAATGTTATGATTTTGACTCCTATTTTATTTTTCCATCCCAGGATAAAAAGTTTTTAAGTAACTGTAACCCTACAGTTTGGCTTTTTTCTGGGTGGAATTGTACAGCAAATATATTGTCTTTTGCCAATGCACTGGTAAATGATTGAGGGTAATCCGTGGTCGCGATAGTGTCTTCATTATTATCTGGATTAACATAATAACTATGCACAAAATAAAAGCGACTATTTTGTGGAATACCATCCCATAAAGGATGTGCCTTTTGAGTCACTTGATTCCAGCCCATATGTGGAATTTTTAATTTATTGCCATCAGCATCAATTAAATCTTTAGAAAAATGTTCAACATGACCTTTAAATATATCTAAACATTTTGTTTGTGCATTTTCTTCACTGTCAGTTAATAAGGCTTGCATTCCCAAACAAATACCTAAAAAAGGCTTGGTTTTGGCGACTTCCTTAATAACTGGAGATAAGCCTGAGTTATCCAGTGCCTGCATACAATCTCTGATTGCACCCACCCCAGGAAAGACAATACGATCTGCTAGTCGAATTTTTTCAACATTCGAGACAATTTGAACATCAACGTCTGCTGATGCGTGTTGTAGGGCTTTTTCTATGGAATGTAAATTTCCCATTCCATAATCAATAACGGCGACTGATGACATATTTGTAAAGCAGGTAAAAGGTAAAAGGTAAAAGGCTAAATTATAGTGAGCCTTTTGTAGATGGCATTATGCCTGCCATTCTTGGGTCGGCTGTTATTGCCATTCTGATGGCTCTGCCAAATGCTTTAAAAATAGTTTCGGCAATATGATGTGAATTAACCCCTTTTAAATTATCAATATGCAGAGAAACACCAGCATAATTAACAAAACCCTGAAAAAATTCACGGAATAAATCGGTATCAAAAGAACCAATCATAGACCTTGGGTAGCTGACATCATAAAACAAACCGGGTCTGCCAGAGAAATCTATAACAACTCTGGATAATGCTTCATCTAAAGGCACATAAGAATGTCCATAACGTACAATGCCTTTTTTGTCAGCTAATGCCTTAGTAAAAGCCTGACCCAATGTAATCCCAAGATCTTCTACTGTATGATGAGCATCAATTTCTAAATCACCTTTGGCATCAATATCCAGATCAATCAAGCCATGTCTAGCCACTTGATCCAGCATATGATCTAAAAAAGGCACGCCTGTCTGAAATATGGCTTTGCCTGTTCCATCCAGATTAATAGCGATTTTAATTTGAGTTTCGAGCGTATTTCGCTCAACTTGTGCAGTACGTTGGCTCATTACTTATCTAAATTTTATTTGAAGCGTATCATTTTACTACAGTTAAATGTTTTTCACATAAACCTGAGCAATAATCTTATAAATTAGCGGCAAAATCATCGAG
>JAGLUC010000070.1 GCA_023134955.1 Methylococcales bacterium
TACGGGCTACTTTTTTATTACTGCGTATACTTTTGGAATGATTAATATAACTTAATACATTTTGTAGCAGCATCAGCCTGGTGCGAGTTATTTCTATTAGTTCAGTACTCTCGCTATATCGTGCTGAGGGCGGACGCTTCTCTACACATATCAGTGCTTATCAGATGGAATTTTAAACAGCGCATATATAAATATAAAGATGATATAATCAACAATTATACTCCATAGCTGAATAGACATTAAGAGTTAAATTGTGCGAATAAACTATTTTTCTGATATTCATTTAGAATTTGGCTTTCAAGTCATGCCAGATAATGATGCTGAGCTAATTATAGCAGCAGGTGATATTGGTATTTTTACTCAGGGGGTAAAATGGTTAAAAACGCTTGGGAAGCCAGTAATCTATGTTGCAGGAAATCATGAATTTTATAAAAATGAATATCATGAGACATTAAAAGCATTGCGGGATGAATGCGCAGGCAGTAATATTTATTTTCTTGAGAAAAATACTTTTATCTATAAAAACATTCGTTTTCTTGGTTGTAGTTTATGGACGAACCTGTTTATAGAAGGGAATGAAAAGGCGAAAATTTTAGGTGAAAGTTTAAATGATTTTAGAAAAATCACATACAATAAAAAACCATTTGATCAAGATGGATTCTCAGAGCTTAATTTTACATCTAAAATGTGGTTAGAAAATGAATTGAAAAAACCGTATCAAGGAAAGACTATTGTTGTTAGTCATCATGCACCTACCGAGTGGAGCTGGAATGATCCTTTGAATAAGCTTAAAAAACTGGCTTATTGTAATGACTTAAAGTATTTATTCCACGAATATGAAATTGATGCCTGGTTTCATGGTCATGTTCATGGAACAGCAGATTATAGAGTTGCAGGTTCAAAAATATTAAATAATGCAAGAGGTTATGTAGGTAGAAAACTTGTGGATAGCTTTGATGTTAATATGACTGTTGATGTTTAAACAGATAAATTGTAGCCCGTATGAAACGAAGTGAAATACGGGGGGCTCGAGTTATCGGCTCCCCCCGTAGTATTACGTAAATTTCATACGGGCTACTTTTTTATTACTGCGAATACTTTTGGAACACTTAATATAAAGTGGGGTTTTAGGTATAAAAAATATAGCATAAGACTAGAGTGATAAAAATGAGATGAAAACCGAAGTATGATAAAGACTAAAAATAAAAGTATAGAACCTGTTCTTAGAAAAATCCCAGAGGGTTGATATCATAACTCACCAGCATATTCTTGGTTTGTTGATAATGATCCAACATCATTTTATGGGTTTCTCTACCTACACCTGATTTTTTATAGCCACCAAATGCAGCATGAGCAGGATAATGGTGGTAGCAATTTGTCCATACACGTCCCGCTTGAATACCACGTCCCATACGATAAGCTCGATTCATATCACGAGTCCAAAGACCGGCACCTAATCCAAATTCAGTATCATTAGCAATTTCCAAAGCCTCGGCTTCATCTTTAAAGCTGGTGACAGAGACAAAAGGACCAAAGATTTCTTCTTGAAAGATTCGCATTTTATTGTGCCCTTTCATAATAGTGGGCTGGATATAATAACCCTCTTCAAATTCAGTGCTTAAATACTCGACGTTCCCCCCAATTAATACTTCAGCGCCTTCTTCTTTACCAATATCAACGTATTCCATGATTTTGTTAAATTGTTGCTTCGAGGCTTGCGCTCCTACCATTGTGTCGGTATCTAATGGATTACCACGTTTAATTTGTTGGGTGCGTTCAATGACTTTAGCAATAAAATCATCATAGATTGATTCCTGGATTAGCATTCGTGAAGGGCAGGTACATACTTCACCCTGGTTAAAAAAAGCAAGCGTGGCACCTTCAATACATTTACTGATAAAAGCTTGTTCTTGATCCATAATATCTTCAAAGAAGATATTAGGTGATTTACCACCAAGTTCTACGGTGGATGGAATAATATTTTCAGCAGCACATTTCATAATTTGAGAGCCAACAGGTGTTGAACCTGTAAAGGCAATCTTAGCAAGACGTGTACTGCTTGCTAAGGCTTGTCCAGCCTCTTTACCGTAACCATTTACCACATTTAAAATGCCCGCTGGTAACAGGTCAGCAATTATTTCTATTAAGATTAAAATGGAGGCGGGTGTTTGTTCAGCAGGTTTTAACACAATACAGTTACCCGCAGCTAATGCGGGTGCAATTTTCCAACAGGCCATTAATAATGGAAAGTTCCAGGGGATGATTTGTCCCACAACACCTAGTGGTTCGTGGAAATGATAAGCCACAGTATTTTCGTCAATTTCACCAATTGAGCCTTCCTGGGCACGAATACATCCTGCAAAATAACGAAAATGATCTGCCGATAAGGGCACATCGGCAGCCAAAGTTTCACGAACAGCTTTGCCGTTATCCCAAGTTTCAGCAACCGCTAATTTTTCAAGATTTTCTTCAATACAATCAGCAATTTTTAATAATAGATTAGATCGCGCAGTCACAGAGGTTTTACCCCAAATTTCTTTAGCAGCATGAGCAGCATCTAAAGCCAGTTCAATATCCTCAGAGCTAGATCGGGGTATTTCGCAAAATACTTTGCCATTAATAGGGCTGGAATTTTCAAAATATTGTCCTTTAACAGGTGCAATCCATTCACCTCCTATAAAATTTTTATAACGAGATTTGAAATTGATTTTACTGTCAGGTTGGTTAGGGTTGCTATAAATCATGATATGGGGTCCTGTTTAGGAAAAAGACGAAAGACGAAAGAAAAGCCTTCCGAATTCTGCTCTTTTAGATTTAGTAAATAATTCCGTACAACTGTCTTTTAATTATAAGTAATCTTGCTGTCTATTTTTAAAATTAATGATAAACCGATTATAATCTAATTTCCAGTTTCACTTTTTCTCTTTGCACCTTTAGTCTTGGGCCTTTCGTCTGCTCTTATTTATTCGCTCGATTAGCAATAATATCATCAACCACAGAAGGATCTGCTAATGTGGAGGTATCTCCCAAATTTTCAATTTCATTGGCGGCAACTTTGCGTAAAATTCTACGCATAATTTTACCAGAACGGGTTTTTGGTAATCCTGGTGCCCACTGGATGACATCAGGACTGGCAATGGGCCCTATTTCATTACGCACTAATTGCACTAATTCTTTTTTAAGTGCCTCAGTCGCCTCTACGCCAACATTTAAGGTAACATAGGCATATATGCCTTGTCCTTTAATATTGTGTGGATAGCCAACCACAGCGGCTTCTGCAACGTATTTATTGAGTACCAGAGCACTTTCAACTTCAGCAGTACCCATTCTATGACCCGAGACATTAATCACATCATCAACACGGCCAGTAATCCAGAAATAGCCGTCTTTGTCCCGACGTGCACCATCTCCTGCAAAATAATAACCAGGGTAAGTTGAAAAATATGTATCAATAAAGCGTTGGTGGTCTCCATAAAGACTTCTCGCTTGTGATGGCCAAGGGTGTTTGAAAACCAATATGCCCTCTGCTTCACCTTCCAAAACATTACCATCTGTATCTACAATTTCAGGTTTAACCCCAAAGAAAGGCAAGGTGGCTGATCCAGGTTTTAAATCAGTTGCGCCCGGTAGCGGAGTAATTAAAATACTGCCAGTTTCTGTTTGCCACCAGGTATCAACAATAGGGCAGTTAGCATTGCCGACCACGTTGTAATACCATTCCCAGGCTTCCGGGTTGATAGGTTCGCCTACAGTACCAAGAATACGTAAACTGCTACGATTAGTGCGAGTAACATAGTCATCACCTTGTGCCATTAAGGCTCTAATCGCTGTAGGTGCAGTATAAAAAATATTGACTTGATGTTTGTCGATAACTTGCCAGAAACGATCTGCTTCCGGATAAGTAGGTACACCTTCAAACATCAGTGTAGTTGCACCATTACATAAAGGGCCGTATATAATGTATGAATGGCCTGTTACCCAGCCTATATCTGCTGTACACCAATAAATATCACCGTCATGATAGTCAAAGACGTATTTATGGGTCATGGCTGCCATTAATAAATAGCCGCCAGTAGTGTGTAAAACGCCTTTTGGCTTTCCAGTAGAGCCAGAGGTATACAGAATAAATAAAGGGTCTTCTGCGTCCATTTCCTCGGCTGGACAGTTTGTTGATGCATCTGCCATAGCCTGGTGATACCAAACATCTCGATTGTCATTCCATTCGACAGAATTGCCAGTATGTTGAATCACAATCATTTTTTTCAGATTAGGGCAGTTTTCTGCTGCTTTATCTGCGTTTATTTTAAGAGGAATGGTTTTTCCGCCTCTGTAACCCTCATCTGCACAAATTAAATATTGGCAGTCTGAATCTAAAATACGATCTTTTAATGCTTCGGCAGAAAAACCACCAAAAACAATGGAGTGAACTGCACCAATACGGGTACAGGCAAGAATTACAGTGGCAGCTTCTGCAATCATGGGTAAATAAATACAAACTCTATC
>JAGLUC010000071.1 GCA_023134955.1 Methylococcales bacterium
GGTGCGGATGATTTATTATTGCGTCCCTTGTGTGCACAGAATTTACCAATGACTTTACCTGAGCGTGAAGGCTGGATTGATAGAGAAAAACTTTACAACTTTAGTGGACGCACACGTAAGCCACAAATGGCATTAGCCAGTGAATTTGGTTTTGATGATTTTGCTCAGCCTGCGGGTGGCTGTTGTTTTTTAACCGACAAAAGTTACTCGGATAAATTGGTTGATTTATGGTCAGCCAGAGGTCGTAAAGAATACGATTTGGATGATGTGATGTTATTAAAAGTTGGCAGACATATTCGCCCTAAAGACAATTTTAAAGTGATCGTAGCCAGAGAAGAGGGTGAAGCACGTTTTTTGCAAGGCTACAAAAAAGACTTTATTAATATGAACTGTGCCAGTCATAGGGGGCCATTGGCAATGGTTGATGGCGCACCGACGGAAGAAGATTTATTAATTGCAGCTCAAATAACTGCACGTTATGGACAGGGGCGTGATGCTGAAAAGGTTGATGTTACCATCAGGGAAAAAGATGGCTCAGAAAGAATGGTTCGGGTTAAGCCATTTAAAGGTGATGAAATACCTAAAAAGTGGTTTATATAATGGCTAAAGAAAGATTAAATGCCAAGCGTTTATTGTGTCCTTTACCAGTGATAAGAACGCAAGATAAAGTTAAAACCATGCAGTTGGGCGATATATTAGAAGTGGTTTGTACTGATCCCGGTGTCATGCAGGATATTCCAGCATGGTGCAGAATTAATGGACACGCAGTGCTGGAAACACGCTCGGAAGAAATGGAGTACACCATTGTTTTAGAAGTCGGAGAATAATGTGACAGAAAATTATGATGCAGATCAGGTTTTAAAGCTAAAGTCCCAGGTAACTTATATTGGGGCTTTGGTTAATATATTTTTAACCATTACTAAAATTGGTATGGGTATTTTAGGCCAATCAGCATCATTAATTGCTGATGGTATTCATTCCTTATCAGATTTAATCAGTGATGTCTTTGTTATTATTGCCATTAAATTAGGCAGTCGCGAAGCAGATCATGACCACCCTTATGGTCATCGTCGATTTGAAACCATGGCAACTGTTTTATTGGGGCTTGGCTTGGTTATTGTCGCAGGTAGTATTGCCTGGGATGCAGTGGAACGTCTACTTAGTCCAGAAAAATTATTAATTCCAAGCAGAGATACATTAGCCATTGCCTTTGTATCTATTTTAGCTAATGAATGGTTGTTTCATTACACCAAACGGGTTGGAGAAATCACTCGTTCAAAATTATTGCTGGCTAATGCCTGGCATCATCGAAGTGATGCTTTTTCTTCGGTTATTGTATTGTTTGGTATTGGCGCAGTATTGTTGGGCTATCCTTTTGCTGATGCGGTTGCTGCGGTTATTGTCGCTATCATGATTGCAAAAATGGGGGTTTCATTGGTATTAGAGAGTATTAATGAACTGGTCGATTCCTCTTTGCCTGAGGATTATATTAAAGAAATCCGTAGAGTGATTAAACAGACTAATGGTGTACAAAGCATTCATTTGTTGCGGACACGCAGGATGGGTGAAGATGCCTATATTGATGCTCATATTGTGGTTGATTCACGCATTAGTGTTTCAGAAGGACATATGATTGGTGATGTGGTACGTGATAATTTAACAACTGAATTTGATGATGTTGCCGATGTTTTGGTGCATATAGACCCAGAAGATGACGAGTTTAAAAGCGAACATAAAAAACCCTTGTCCAGGCAGCAAGTTCAGATATATCTGGATCAATATTTAGCAGAATTAATTCATACGGTTGATGATTTTAGAATTCATTATTTGGAAGGCTTGGTTGAGGTTGAGGTGGTTTTGCCTCATGCCATGTTTAGTCAGGCAGAACAAGTGGAATTGATTAGAAAGCAATGTGCAATGATAGAAGCAGATATTGACATGATTGCAAAAGTGTATGTTTTTTTTAAGGCTTAACAGGTCTCTGTATATTCTTAAACGTAAAGAGTATAGGTTATAAAAATGGCAGTAGGAAATGTTGCTTTTCCTGAAATGAAAAAAGTTTCGGGAATACTTTTAGGTACCAGTAATGCAGGTATTAAACAGACAGAACGAGATGACCTGTTAGTGATTCAATTGGCGAAAGGAGCGACTTGTGTGGGTGTTTTTACTCAAAATGCTTTTTGTGCTGCGCCAGTACATATCGCTAAAGATCATTTGCTACAAAATCCACGCTGGTTATTGGTTAATTCAGGCAATGCTAATGCCGGAACGGGTAAACAAGGCATGTTGGATGCTATGAAGTGCTGTTCATCAGTAGCAAAAAATGTTGCTGGGAATGCTGACCAAGTATTACCTTTTTCAACTGGTGTGATAGGTGAAAACTTAGCAGTTGCAAAAATTGAAAAAGCATTGCCAGAGGCTGTTTCAGCATTACAAGAAAATAACTGGAAAAAGGCAGCTCATGCCATTATGACCACTGACACCTTTGCTAAAGGAGCTTCTATAGAGATTGAAATAGCAGGGCATATTGTGACTTTAACGGGGATTTCAAAAGGTGCGGGCATGATACAGCCTAATATGGCGACCATGTTGGGATTTATTGCAACTGATGCAAAAATCAGTCAAGAGCTGTTGCAAAAGTGTTTGTCTAAAGCGGCTGAGCAATCATTTAACCGAATTACGGTAGATGGTGACACCTCAACAAATGATGCTTGCATTTTGATGGCAAGCGCTTGTTCAGATGCGCCTGAAATTACTCAAGGCAGTGATAATTACCTAGTGTTTGAAAAAGCTGTGATGGATATTTGTAAGCGTCTTGCAGAGTTAATAGTCAGAGATGGGGAAGGGGCAACCAAGTTAATCAATATTTCTGTTGAACAAGCCAAAAATGATGATGAGGCAGTATTGGTTGGAAAAACTATTGCCCATTCTCCCTTGGTAAAAACGGCTTTTTTTGCCAGTGATCCAAACTGGGGGCG
>JAGLUC010000072.1 GCA_023134955.1 Methylococcales bacterium
AATGTGCTTTTTACTCGCCATTACAACATGGATGCACTAGTAGTGTTGCATTAGGCAGGATCCGATTGCTATCTTTAGCAAGAGGGGTCGGGGAGATTTACAAAACCCTCCTCAATCCCCCTTTTTCATCGGGGGAGGTTAAAAGCACAATACTTTTACAGTCCTTTAGTTTTGCTTGCTAAGCAAATACCTTCAATCTGAAACCAACTCTTTTAAATACTTATAAAGAAGTCGCGCATTTTTAGGTGGTTTTTCGGCCTTGGCTTCTTTTTGAGCATTACGCTGTAATTGTCTTAATTGTTGAGCATCTGCATTCGGGTATTGATTCAATAATTCTGTCAAAATATCATTTCCTGCATTGGCTATTAAGCGATCTCGCCATTCTTCAGCTTGGTGATGCTCCCTGACACCATGGGCATTTTTAGTTTTGATGCGCCCCAAATTTTCAAAGACTTTATCTAAATCAATATCTCTCAATTTGGCGGTAATAAATTTTAATTGACGCTTTCTTGCTGGCTTAGTCCCTGGCATTTTTTTAGCATCTATAATTGATTTTTCAAGTTCCCCAGGCATTTTCATTGTGGTTAATTGAGGCTCGGTCAACTGCGTTAATTCTTCTGCTAATTTAGCTATTTCCGCAATATCTCTTTTAATTTGGCTTTTATTAGGGCGAATTGCATAATATTCGATTAAATCTCCATTTTCATCATACTCTGGCTGTTCATCGCCACCGTATGCAACCTCATTATTATCTCTCATCAAACCACCGCTATTAAAAAAATCACAAACATCACAACCAGACCTACCGGAACAAGCACAGACATCCAGTCAGAGTCAGCATTATGGCTTGCTTTCATTGAAGACTTAATACCAGGACTCATCCAAAAAATAACGCCCAAAACCATAACGCCCAGCAAAAGATTTTCCCAAAGTGAAAATTCCATTATTTACCTACCTATTTAATATATGATTGCAATTATACGCCTCACACTCAAAAATCCATTATAAAACGCAATCGTCTTTTAATTCTTTTTTCCATATTGCTATTTTTTGATCTACTGTCATAGCAGCATGAGCTGGACTGGTAGAAGGTAAGCGTTTATATTGCAAATAAGCAAATTGGCTTTCAATCTGTGGCAAAATAAATTTTAGATAAATGCTCTCCGCTTTAGCCCCATTAAAAATGACTTTTTTCACCTGTTTATGTGCCCTAAAGAATGACTGAAAATCATTGCTTTCTATCGAATCCATATTGATGGCAGAATCCAGACTGCCTTGTCTATAACACTGTTTCAAGACATCCCAGACCGCAATGTCATGTCCAATAAGCAATTTTTTTCGCTGATTATAATCAGCACTACCATCATTAAAAATAGTCCTCATCATAGGCCAAAAAGCATTTCGCTTATGTGCATAATATTCTTGTTCTAGCAAAGAAGCTTCACTGGGCATCGAGCCTAAAATTAATATTTTGGCATTTTTATCTGCAATAGGTGGAAAACCGTTAATTTTCTTCATATTAAAAATAAGCTCTAAGTTAGCCTTAAATTTGAGATAATGCGTTCTTTTTTATGACAGACAAATATTACCATGTGGTTTAAAAATCTTGCGCTTTACCGTTTGACCGAATCCTTTACTTTAACCGCTGGCGAGCTTGAAGAAAAGCTGGATGATAAACGATTTACACCTTGTGGCAAACAAGATGAATTTAGTCTTGGCTGGACTTCACCTGTTGGCAGCACCTCGGAGCAATTAGTCCATGCATCTAATGGCTTCATGATGCTCTGTCTCAAAAAAGAAGAAAAAGTTATTCCTGCTGCTGTGATTAATGAAATGTTACAGGAAAAAATTGCTGAAAAAGAACAACATGAAGCACGTAAACTTTCTAAAAAAGAACGTACAGCACTCAAAGATGAATTAATCTTTGAGTTGTTGCCTCGTGCTTTTTCTTTTTCTAAAAAAACCTTTGCTTATATAGACCCAAAAGGCGGTTGGCTTATTGTTGATGCAGCTTCTGCAAAAAAAGCCGAAGATTTGTTAAGTCACTTGCGTAAATGTCTTGGTTCTTTGCCTGTAGTACCAATTAATTCTATTGATAAGCCTATTGCAATAATGACGCAATGGTTACAGGATAATAGCTCTATCCCTAAAGATTTAGTGATTGAAGATGAATGCGAACTTCGCTCACCCGAAGATGAAGGTGCGATTATTCGTTGTAAACGCCATAATTTATCACTTCCAGAAATTACCAATCATTTAGATAATGGTAAACAGGTCATAAAGCTTGCGCTTAATTGGACTGATCGAATGTCTTTTATTATTGATGAAAACCTGACCATTAAACGACTTAAGTTTCTTGATTTAATTCAAGATCAAGTGTCTGATATTGAAGCAGAAGACGAAATTGCTCAATTTGATGTAAACTTCTCTATTATGTCATTAGAACTGGCTAATTTTTTACCTCGTTTGCTAGAGATTTTTGGCGGAGAAAACAAGGTCTAAAAACCTAATATTATTAATCGTTCCAAAAGTTTTCGCAGTAATGAAAAAGTAGCCCGTATGAAGTTTACGCAATACGGGGAACCGATGACTCGAATACCCAGTATTACACTTTGTTTCATACGAGCTACAATATTTTTTAATAAAAGAGTGTCAAAACACCCTGCCAGAACTTTTGGGACGATTAATATAATAACTTATATAAAAAACAATAGCTCAATGCTTATCAGATCAATCGCTTGTTTAATTTTATTTACATGCAATACTGTCATTGCTGGTGGATTTTCTTATCCTGAAAATCCCAATGATAGGTTGATTGGAAAAAAACCTGATCAACATCACTATATCTTTGCCAAACACAAAGAAACATTACTGGATATTGCTAGAAATTTTGATATAGGGCAAATTGAAATTTTACTGGCTAATCCTACTGTTGACAGGTGGCTACCTGGTAGAAATACCCAGGTTAAAATTCCCAATAGTCGCCTGTTACCCGACACACCTCATGAAGGTATTGTGCTTAATTTAGCTGAGTTCCGGCTTTATTATTATCCTGAGAAAATTGAAGGTCAGGGTAGGCAAGTCATTACTCATCCTATTAGTATAGGACGTGTTGACTGGGAAACACCATTAGGGAAAACCCAAATTATTGCTAAAAAGAAGGATCCTACCTGGACACCTCCTGAATCCATCAGAAAAGAACATGAGGCTAAAGGAGATATTTTGCCTGCTGTTTTTCCTGCGGGATCAGATAATCCCTTAGGGCTTTTTGCGCTTAGGTTAGGTGTTCCAGGCTATTTAATTCACGGCACTAACAAACCTTTTGGTGTCGGCATGCAAGTAAGTCATGGTTGTATTCGTATGTATCCAGAGGATATTGAAAAGATATTTCCTAATGTGACGGTAGGCACCCCTGTCTACATTGTCAATCAGCCTATTAAGGTTGGCTGGTCTGAAAATATTTTATATGTAGAAGTATATCAGGGCTTAAAAGACAATAAATTAAGCTATGAAGAAAAACTAGACATTGCGCTAGCATTAATTGAACAGGCTAATAATTATCAAATGCCTGTCATAGATGGTCAAGCTTTAAAGCTTGCCATAGTACAAAGTGATGGTGTCCCTGTCCCTGTTTATAGAACTAACATTTATTACCATTAAAATAGGCAATAAAAACCCCGTGCTTTAAACAAACTCTTTAGTCAGTCTTAAAGCAACTGGGATTTTAAATTTAGATGATAAGTTATTTCATCATTGATTTTTTAAACATACGGTCAAGTTTGCTGTTGGTATCTTGAGCAATCTGTGCCGCACGCCTTGCCTCTTCTTTAGCTGAAGCTGCGTCTGCTGCTGCAGATGCTGCAGATGCTTTAGCCGAAGCTGCATCTGCAGATGCTTGTGATATTTGAGAGTTTAAATCATCAATTTGAGACTGTAAGCCAGAACTTGCACAACCTGTTGCCATACCCGCTGCAAGAATAATTGCTGCAATTTTTACTGATTTCATTTTTTTTCCTTATCTAATCAAAACTAATATTCAAAAATAAGTATAGACTGTCCTACTTATTCTGCCTTTTTTTATATGATCATTCCAGCTTTATTTTATTTCTACTCGTATTCCTTTACTAATCCATGGTGCCAGGTTATCAATTTGCTCATTAGTTAAAGCAATACATCCATGAGTCCAGTTTAACAATTTATGAATGGCTTCATCTGCTGCACCTAAGCCATGAATCCCAATATTCCCTCCCATCATGGTATTTTGCAAAGGAAGTTGATCTTTTCTATGCGCATCCACAATTTTAAGGTATTGCTCATTTTTTAACAGGCCTTTTTGCAGTGCAATATCGGCATGGCTAATTAATGGATAATCTAAGCCATAAAACCGTCGATATATACTCTCCTCATTAACCCAGGTGATTTTATACGTCCCTATCGGTGTCACATCATCACCTTCTCGTAGCTTAATACCCGCACCATTACGCCCTATTGCAATATTTTTCATCACAACGAGTGTCTTATCACCCTTTTTGATCTCAAGATTTAACTTTGTTGTGTCAATGAGTAGCCATATCTCTTCATTTGCAAATATTGGTAGTGAAAAAACTATATTGATTAGCAATATAAAAAAAAATAGCTCCAATTGCCTCATAAAAACCTACAAATAAATAATGTTTTAGTGTATTTTAAGCAGACACTCCTATCTTTGCAGTAAGTCACAAAATGAAAATAGAAACTAAATCAACCACACCCTACACAGATCAAAAACCTGGCACATCTGGACTAAGAAAAAAAGTTACTGTTTTTCAACAAGATAACTATTTAGAAAACTTTGTCCAATCCATTTTTAATTCTTTGGATAATTTTCAAGGCAGCTCATTAGTCTTAGGCGGAGATGGTCGTTATTTTAACCGTTTAGCCATACAAACGATCATAAAAATTGCCGCAGCAAATGGATTTGGTGAGCTTATTATAGGACAAGGCGGGCTATTATCAACCCCTGCTGCCTCACACATTATTAGAAAAAATCAGGCTTTTGGCGGTATTATTTTATCAGCAAGTCATAACCCAGGTGGTCCTGAGGAAGATTTTGGCATTAAATATAACGTCAATAATGGTGGGCCTGCACCTGAAAAGTTTACCGATGCCTTATATGAAAATACCACAACCATTAGCGAGTATAAAATAACTGAAATTGCTGATATTGATTTAGACACTATAGGCCAGCAACAAATTGATGAGCTACTGGTTACTATTATTGATCCAGTTGATGATTATGCTGATTTAATGGCAACTATTTTTGATTTTGAGCTGCTAAAAAATAGTATTTCATCTAATTACATCAGCCTCTGTTTTGATGCTATGCACGCCATTACGGGGCCTTATGCAACACGTATTTTAGAAGAAATTTTAGGCGCACCTAAAGCCACAGTCATTAATGCTATTCCTTTAGAAGACTTTGGTGGCGGTCACCCCGACCCAAACATGGCACATGCTAAGGAATTAACTGCCATTATGTTTAGTGATAAAGCCCCCACTTTTGGCGCTGCATCTGATGGAGATGGCGACCGCAATATGGTCATGGGTGATAATATTTTTGTTACCCCTAGTGATAGTCTTGCCATTATGGCTGCTAATGCTAAATCTATCCCGGCTTATGCTAAAGGCATTGCTGGCGTGGCTAGATCCATGCCTACCAGTCAAGCCGTTGACCGTGTTGCCAAAAAACTGGGTATTCCTTGTTTTGAAACACCGACAGGGTGGAAATACTTTGGCAATCTATTAGATGATGGTCAAATTACTTTATGTGGTGAAGAAAGTTTTGGCTCAGGCTCTAATCACGTCAGAGAAAAAGATGGCTTGTGGGCGGTATTATTTTGGTTAAACCTGATTGCTAAAAAACGTCAATCCGTTGCAGAAATTGTATCAGAGCATTGGCAAGCTTTTGGTCGTGATATTTATTGTCGCCATGATTATGAAGCAGTAGATACTGAAATTGCCGATGCCATTGTAGAACACTTGCGTAGCCAATTACCTAAACTAGCCGGCCAATCATTTGCCGAATATATCGTGAAATATGCCGATGAATTTAGCTATACAGACCCTGTAGATGGAAGCGTTAGTAGCAACCAAGGCATTCGTATTGGCTTTGAAAATGGCTCCCGTATTATTTTTCGTTTATCAGGTACTGGGACAGTAGGTGCAACTCTTAGAATCTATTTAGAAAAATTTGAGGCGGATGTTAGTAAACATAATCAAGACGCTCAAGAATCGTTAGCCTTTTTAATTGAACTGGCAGAACAGTTTTGTGAGGTTAAAAAGCGCACAGGTAGAACTGAACCCACTGTAATTACTTAATCGTGAGTAGAAGGGCTTTTAGATATTATAAAACCCCTTTCGTAGCACATGGAAGTGCTAGTGTTGCTTTAAGCAGAAACTGATTGTGGTCTTTGACAGAGAGGAGTCTTTTATAAATGGTAACTACTCAGCGTATTTGACTTTGCTCTTAAGCCCTCTCTTGCTCTACTCACCTACATCCGTGTAGGCATCCAGCAAGAGAGGGTTTAAGAGCTGTATCAGTCATTTCATGCTGAGTAGTTACTATAAATGTTTAATTGATTCAGTCAATAATCTTAATGCTTGCCCTCTATGACTGATTGAGTTTTTAATTTCAGGGGATAATTCAGCCGATGCTTTGTTATGAGTTGGTACCCAAAATACGGGGTCATAACCAAAACCATTGTCACCCACTGGAGCCGTCATAATTTGACCCTCCCAGACACCTTGAGCAATGACAGGCAATGGATCATTAGCATGTCGCATCAAAACAATCACACAAACAAATCGTGCACTGCGCTGTTCAGTAGCAATACCCTGCATTTGTTGTAATAATTTGTCTGAATTATCCTGATCAGATGCTCCTGCGCCTGCATATCTTGCAGAAATTACGCCTGGAAGACCGTTTAAGGCATCAACAACTAAGCCAGAATCATCTGCAATTGCAGGTAAATGACAATGCAAGCTTGCATTTCTAGCTTTTATAATGGCATTTTCAACAAAAGTTGAACCTGTTTCCTCGGCTTCTTCAATATTAAACTGAGACTGGGGAACTATAGAATACTGTTTTAGAATCGCTTGAATTTCTTTAATTTTACCCTGATTACCACTGGCTAAAACTATTTTTTGATTATCAGAAACACTCATTATTTTCTCAATTAGATCTCTAAATGTAGCATTGATGCAGATAAAAAACCTTGATTTCACTTTAGAGCATAGGGAAGTGTAGTAAGCGTCATTTGAAGCAGGATGCTGGTTGTGAGCTCAGCATTAAGACTATATTATTATTCGTCCCAAAAGTTCTGGCAGGGTATTTTGACACTCTGTTTATTAACACATAGTGTAGCCCGTATGAAACGAAGTGTAATAAGGGGTTTCGAGTCATCGCTTCCCCGTATTAGGTAAGCTTCATACGGGCTACTTTTTTATTACTGCGAATACTTTTGGAACAATTAATAGTTAAATTTATCCCTTAACACTCGCCAGTGCCACACGCTGTTTTTCCAGTAACTGATTAATACCATGCCCAGCTATTTCAAGCATTGAATTTAATTCATCTTTTCTAAAAGCATGACCTTCCGCGGTACCTTGCACCTCAATAAAAGCCGCTGCATCATTCATTACCACATTCATATCTGTTTCTGCATTACTATCTTCTGCATAATCCAGGTCTAACACGGGGACACCCTTATAAATACCAACGGATACAGAAGCAATTTGTCCATAAAGCGGGTTCTTTTTGATTTGTTTGTTAGCTAACATATGTTCTATCGCTATAGACAAGGCAACATAGCCACCAGTAATAGAGGCTGTACGTGTGCCACCATCGGCTTGAATCACATCGCAATCGATAGTAATGGTGTTTTCACCCAAAGCTTTTAAATTAACGGCTGCACGTAGTGAGCGACCAATTAAGCGCTGAATTTCCAAGGTACGACCACCTTGTTTGCCTCTACTTGCTTCACGTCCCATACGACTATTAGTTGATCTTGGTAACATACCGTATTCAGCGGTAATCCAGCCTTCGCCTTTGCCTTTTAGAAAACGTGGAACGCCTCTTTCAACTGATGCAGTGCAAAGTACTCGAGTATCGCCAAACTCAACCATAACAGAGCCTTCTGCATGCTTTGTATAGTTACAGATAAAATTAACATCTCTTAATTGGTCGGGGTTACGTCCACTTGGTCTCATTATGTCACTCTTGGAAAAAACCGCAAAGTATACCTTTTTTCTTAGCAGTTAACCGTTTATTTACAGTTAAAATTCAGGTAATGTTCAATAATGCCTGCTGTAATTCATTAACTGTTTGCGGTCTGTTTTCTGCTTCAACTTCCATTGCCCAGTCAATTGCTTGTAATAAGTATTTTGGATATTTCCTTTTATGCTTCTTTTCTGCTTTAGTCATAACGTCTTTCTTTACTCTATCAATTGAAGCTACAGGTGTTTTACCATCCAAATAAGCACGCATTGACGCGCCTAATGCATAAATATCTGTCCATGGCCCCAATTGACTATTATCTTTGCATTGCTCCACAGGAGAAAAACCAACCGTTAATACTTTTGCTCGTCTATTTTTAGGCGTTGCCGGCAATCGTTGAATAGCACCAAAATCAAGCAATAAAGGATCATTTCCAGGACGAATTAAAATGTTCCCGGGTTTTATATCTAAATGAACCATATTTTGTTTATGAATTTCACCTATACCGGTTAATAATTGATTAAAAAATGAAACAAAAACAGCTTCTGTAAATTGGATACTCTTACTTTTATCCTTACTCTTTATTATCGCGTCTAAAGTCACACCGTAATCGTAATTCATCACCATATAAACCGTATCATTAGCCTGAAAAAAGTTGATTACATTAACAATATTATGGTGTTTTAAACTTGCCAGGACTTTTGCTTCTTCAAAAAAAAGAGCTCGTCCTCGTAGAAATAAGGTTTTCGTCTCTGCACTATGAGGAACAACCACATTATTCCAGGTTCTATGAGCTAATCGGCGAGGCAAATATTCTTTAATGGCAACTTGAGTCTGGTCACTCATCAGCCTGGCAAGGTAAACGGAACTAAAACCACCATGAGCTAGTTCCCGTTCAACCATATACTCGTCTATAATGGTGCCCGATTGAAGGTAATTCCACTCTGTAGGATATGTTTCCGGGTCGTAATTATCAGCCATAGAATCTATTCAAGTATGGGTTTAATTTAAGGAATATGTGGGTTTTCTAAGTATAGGCTAACTAATGATAAAAAGTATGACGGCTTTTGCAAATGGCGAAGCAGAAATAGATAATTTAACTATAAATTGTGAATTGCGCTCAGTCAATCACCGATATTGTGATATTACACTCAAGTTGCCTGAAAGGTTGCGCTTTTCTGAAGCGGAATTACGTCAATTAATTTCTTCACAATTAAAACGTGGCAAAATAGAATGTTCGCTTAGCTACAAAGAACAAGTCCATAATAACCATTCATATTCTATTAATGAATCAGCCGTTAAAGACCTGTTACAAGCCACCTCTCAAATTGAAGAGCATATGCACACACAGCAATCATTTTCTGCATTAGAGGTTTTGAGCTTTCCAGGCATACAACAAGAAACTGTGACTAACAAACAAGTCTTGCTACAAGGTATTCAGGATTTAGTTGAAAAAACCCTTAAACAATTAATTGATAATCGTATAAGGGAAGGGTCTCAACTTGCATTATTAATTGAAGACCGCTGTCACACCATGCAAAGCCTGGTTGTCTCTGCCAGCAAGCGACTTCCTGAGGTACTTGGGCTGATACGGATTAAAATAAAAAAACGTATTTCAGAGTTGGTCGCAGATCCCGATTTTGAAAGACTGGAACAAGAAATGGTTTTTCTGGCTCAAAAATTAGATGTAGCAGAAGAACTGGATCGTCTGGATACTCATGTAAAAGAAGTTTTAAGCGTTCTTGAAACAAACCACCCCGTAGGTCGTCGACTTGATTTTCTAATGCAGGAAATGAATCGGGAAGCCAATACATTGGGTTCTAAATCGGCTGATAAAGAAATGACTCAAATTTCAATTGAACTCAAAGTATTAATTGAACAAATGCGCGAACAAATTCAGAATATTGAATAATATGAATCAAGGTAAGCTCTATATTATTTCAGCCCCATCGGGTGCAGGAAAAACCAGTTTAGTGTCAGAACTAGTTGCTGAGGTAAAGCATTTAAGCGTTTCTGTTTCTCATACTACCCGACAAAAACGCCAGGGTGAACAGCAGGGCAAAGATTATTTTTTTACCGCTGTTGATGATTTTAAAAAAATGATTACAGATCATGCTTTTTTAGAACACGCACAGGTCTTTGATAATTTTTATGGTACTGCCCAGCAATCTGTTGAAAAGCAGCTTAGTCATGGGATAGATGTTATTTTAGAAATTGATTGGCAGGGTGCTCAGCAAGTTAAAAAAATGCTACCTGATAGCGTATCTGTTTTTATACTGCCACCTTCTATTGAAATATTGCAACAAAGACTAGAGGGAAGAGGGCAAGACAGTCAACAAATTATTGCCCGTAGAATGCAAGATGCGGTTAATGAAATAAGCCACTGCAATGAATTTGACTATTTAATCGTTAATGATGACTTTAATCAGGCATTAACAGAACTTAGAAGCATTATTATAAGCTATCGATTAAAAAAGAAAGCACAATTAAAAAAAATAGCTCCTTTATTAGCAAGGCTTATTTCTTGAAAATACAGCGGATAAAAGGGGTAAATAGCAATGTCGTTAAGTTAAGGTGATCAAATAGGATGTGCTGAGGAACGAATAACACCATGGATGGTGTGTAGTAGAGCAATGCAGGAGCAATTGCCGAGCGCATCTTTCGCGATGGATGCGCTTCCTAACGTCAGCACATCCTATTTCAGTTTGCTTAACTTAATGACATTGGGGTAAACAGGTATGTGAGACGGCAGGCAAGGCCGATAATTCCAGTGGCTGAAAGTTTAGCTCTGGTAAGGCTACTTCAAATAAATTTTACTTTGCCCTTTTTTTGATTATTTTTTTAGCAACAAATAATCCCTGGTCATGTAAAGAGCTGCAATTGAACGGGCTTCGGTGCATTCCCCTGTGGCTAATAAATCTTGAATGTTATCAAGTTTCCACGGGATAACTTCTAGTTCCTCAGGCTCGTCACCTTCTAATTTTTCTGGATATAAATTCTCAGCAATGACAATATCAATTGAGTGCTCCAGGTAAGATGGTGCAAGGGTTAAAGAGCTTAAATGATGGAGCTTATTAGCACCATAGCCCACTTCTTCTTTCAGCTCTCTATTGGCTGCTGCTAGTAACTCTTCTCCAGTATCAATTTTACCTTTGGGTAAACCTAGTTCGTATCTATCAACACCAGCGGAATATTCTCTAATTAAAAGCACGGTTTCATCGTCTAATAAGGGCACGATTAATACCGCACCCGTAGATGAATTTCTGCTGAGTCTTTCATACTCGCGTTGTTGACCATTACTGAATTTAATATCTATTGCTTCAATACGAAACAATCGGCTTTCTGCAATGGTGGTTGTTTTAAGTATTTTCGGCTTTTTATGCATTTTTTGTTATTGTTGTCTAATTGTTAATTAACTATAGTTCAGCATGATGATTGATTGGAAAAAAGTTGACACGGTCTTGTTAGATATGGACGGGACATTACTGGATTTAAATTTTGATAATCATTTTTGGCTGGAATTTGTGCCTGCCCGGTTTGCTGAAAAAAATGACTTAACCATTGAGCAAGCAAAAAAACAACTAGTGCCTCAGTTTAAACAAATGGAAGGAAAGCTGGAATGGTATTGTCTGGATTACTGGAGTGATGTTTTAAAGCTTGATATTGCAGGGCTAAAAGTCGAAATAGCGGGATTGATTAGTGTTTTACCCCATGTCGTAGAGTTTTTGGAGCGAATGCACCAGTCGCCAAAAAAGTTAATACTAGTGACAAATGCACATAGGGATAGCCTGGATATAAAAATGGATAAGACTTGTTTGCATCCCTTTTTTGATCAGATTATTAGTTCACATGATTATGGTGCGCCAAAAGAGCAACAGGCTTTCTGGCAGCAATTACAAGTGCGAGAGCCTTTTGACAAACAAAGAACTTTATTGGTTGATGATAGTCTGGCAGTTTTAAAATCTGCCAGACTTTATGGTATTAAGCAGTTAATTTCAATTAGTAAGCCTGATTCTCAACGAGCAAAAAGACTGATCAGTGAATTCCCTGCTATTGAGGACTTTCGGATATTGATGCAGGCGTTTTAGTCGTAACTTCTGCTTTACTTTGAGACTTGTAAGGCTTTTTAGCAGCCGAGGTATGAGGTTTTTTACCTTGATAATTACTTTTTCGCGGTGGTCTTTTAGCCGGTTGCTTAAGATCAGTTGCTAATTCTTCCTCAGAAATAGTGTTGACAACTATTTTCTCACCAATATAGTCTTCTATATCAGGCATGGAATAAGCATATTCTTCACAAATAAAGCTAAAGGCTATACCACTGGCTCCAAAACGAGCAGTTCTGCCAATACGGTGAACATAATCTTCTACATCTTGAGGCAAATCATAATTAATGATGTGAGATACCGCTGGTATATGCAAGCCCCTGGCTGCAACATCTGTGGCGATCATTAGCTTAACCCTGTTTTCCTGGAAGTCATTTAATAATCGTTGGCGTTTATCTTGTGGCACGTCTCCACTTAACACGGCTACTTTATAATCATTAGCGGTTAGATAATCTTCAAGGCGTTCAGCACATCGCTTGGTATTAACAAAAACAATACACCTTTGTGGCTGATGTTTTTGTAATAAACCGATAAGCAAAGGAATTTTTTGCTCATTTGACGGGCAAAAAGCACTTTGGGTAATGGCTTTTGCAGTTACTTCTTCAGTTTCAATCTTGACTAAAACCGGATTATTCATGTGTTCATAAGCCAGTTCAGTCACTTTGTAAGATAAAGTGGCAGAAAACAGTAAATTTAAACGTTTTTCAGCGGGTGGCATACGTCTTAATAGAAAACGAATGTCTTTGATAAAGCCCAGGTCAAACATGCGGTCTGCTTCATCCATAACCGACACCTGGATGTTATTTAAATTAATGGCATTTTGTCGATGAAAATCAATGATACGACCTGGTGTGCCGATAATAATGTCAACATTACCTTTGACAGAATCTAATTGTTTTTTGTAGTCAGTACCACCGTAGATCAGGGCATATTTTAAATTAAGATGTTTGCCGAGCAAAAGGGCATCTTTATGAATTTGAATGGCTAATTCTCTAGTCGGGGCAAGGATTAAAGCTCTGGGGTTTTTAATCTTTTCACTTTCATCGTTAATTAAGCGCTGAAAGGTGGCTAATAAAAAGGCTGCTGTCTTTCCCGTGCCTGTTTGTGCCTGTCCTGCAACATCTTTACCTCTTAAAGACAATGGTAATGTTTTATCTTGAATGGGTGTGCATTCAATAAACCCCGCTTGTTTTAGACTTTTGATGATGGAGTTGGATAATTCTAGATTACTGAAACGTGTTTTTGTTAAATGGGTATTATTCATTGCTATAGGATAACTTAAAAATCAAAATGTCTGAAATTGATTGACAACATATCGCTATCAATTTTATAGTTCACCTTTAAATATTTTGGAGATATAACGTGAGTGACTTGGTCCTTCATGTAACAGATGCTGATTTTAATGAAACTGTTGTTAAGTCAGATAGCCCTGTATTAGTTGATTATTGGGCTGAATGGTGTGGTCCGTGTAAAATGATTGCGCCTGTATTAGATGAAATTGCTACTGAATATGCTGGTAAGCTAACAATTGCAAAACTAAATATAGACGATAACCCTGCAACGCCTCAGCATTATGGTGTTCGTGGAATACCAACCTTAATGATTTTTAAAGGTGGTGATGTTGAAGCAACTAAAGTAGGGGCTTTAACTAAATCGCAGTTAGCAGATTTTATTGATAGTAATATTTAATAAAGTTAATGAAATCAGGAGCGAAATACTTAATATCGCTCCTAACTCTAAACATTTTAGTTGAAAAAATGTTTGCATAAAATTAATTAATAGCATAAAATTATCAGATACCCGCCTCAGGGTACCTATAAGTAGATCCCACATTATTGTCTAATCTTTATTTTACGGTTGAGCCCGTATTGCATTTCTTTTGAATCCTCATCATTTATGAATCTGTCCGAATTAAAACTGAAACAAATTAGCGAAATTGTAATTATTGCCGAGTCTTTAGGTATTGAAAATATATCCAGAGCACGAAAACAGGAGGTTATTTATGCCATCCTGAAAAAGCAGGCGAAGAGTGGTGAAGACATTTTTGGCGACGGTGTGCTGGAAATTTTACAAGATGGTTTTGGTTTTTTACGCTCTCCAGGATGTTCATATTTAGCGGGACCAGATGATATTTATGTTTCTCCTAGTCAAATTAGACGATTCAGTTTAAGAACGGGCGATACAATTAGCGGAAAAATCAGGCCACCTAAAGATAATGAGCGATATTTCGCCATGCTCAAAGTTGAAAAAATCAATTTTGAGCAACCAGAAAATGCAAAAAACAAAATTCTCTTTTCTAACCTGACCCCTCTATTTGCCAACAAACGATTTGTACTTGAGCAAGGCAATGGTACCAGTGAGGATCTTACTGGGCGAGTGATTGATTTAATTGCCCCTATTGGTAAAGGTCAGCGTGGATTGATTGTTTCTCCGCCTAAAGCGGGCAAAACAATGATCCTACAAAGCATCGCCCATGCTATCGCAGAAAATAATCCAGAATGTTACCTGATTGTACTGCTTATTGATGAGCGTCCAGAAGAAGTGACGGAAATGGAACGCTGTGTACGGGGTGAAGTGGTTTCCAGTACCTTTGATGAGCCGGCAACCCGACATGTACAAGTTGCAGACATGGTGATTGAAAAAGCCCGTCGACTAATTGAGCATAAACACGATGTGGTTATATTGTTAGACTCGTTGACACGTTTAGCAAGAGCCTACAACATGGTAACGCCTTCATCCGGAAAGATTTTGTCAGGCGGTGTAGATGCTAATGCCCTGGAAAAACCAAAACGTTTTTTCGGTGCGGCAAGAAATATTGAAGAAGGTGGTAGCTTAACCATTATTGCAACTGCATTAGTTGATACTGGTTCCAGGATGGATGAGGTTATCTATGAAGAATTTAAAGGTACGGGTAATATGGAATTACACCTTGACCGAAAAATTGCTGAAAAACGTATTTATCCAGCGATTAATGTTAATCGCTCAGGCACGCGCCGTGAAGAATATCTGGTAAGCCCGGAAGAGCTACAAAAAACATGGATTTTACGCAAAATTCTACAGCCCATGGATGAAGCGGCTGCATCAGAATTTGTATTGGGTAAGCTGAAAGACTTTAAAACAAATGCCGAGTTCTTTGAATCAATGAGGAGATAAAGAGCAGGTACAAAGCGAAAGACGAAAGGCGAAAAAAATCTTTAATGAAAAGGTAGCCCGTATGAAGTTTA
>JAGLUC010000073.1 GCA_023134955.1 Methylococcales bacterium
AGATGGATAAGTATGTGCTGACTCCAGAGTTAACTCAGTCAATTGCATTTAGCATCATGAATAAAGAGCAAATTACTGAATTTATTAAAACCAAAGATTTGGATTTTGCCATTAGTTTACCCGATGGCAGTGCCCGATTTAGAGTTAATGCTTTTTTTCAACGAAGAACTGTTGGCTTAGTCTTACGATTAATCCCCGCTAAAATCCCCAATCCTAAAGACCTGGGATTGCCTGATATTTTATTAGACCTGGTATTACACAAAAGAGGCCTGTTATTAATGGTAGGGGGAACTGGCTGTGGTAAAACCACTTCTTTAGCGGCGATGATTAATCATCGTAACAAAAACTCACAAGGACATATTTTAACCATTGAAGACCCTATTGAATTTTATCACCCTAATTTAACGTCTATCGTCAACCAACGTGAAATAGGTGTAGATACATCATCGTATCAACGTGCACTAAAATCCAGTTTGCGAGAAGCACCTAATGTCATTTTAGTTGGTGAGATTCGTGACAAAGAAACTATGGAAGCTGCTCTGGAATTAGCCAATACAGGGCATTTATGTATTTCGACACTACATGCAAACAATGCCAATCAGGCAATAGAACGAATTATTAATTTGTTTCCTCAAGCTGAGCATAAACAATTATTAATGGATCTTTCTGCCAACATAAATGCTGTCATATCTCAACGACTCATTCCTACTCCAGGTGGTAAGCTTTGTGCTGCCATAGAAGTGATGATTAATACGCCTTATATTTCAAATTTAATTTTAAAAGGTGAGTTAAGTGAAATTAAAGAGGCAATGACAAGCAGTGGAGGAAAAGGCATGAAAACTTTTGACGATGCCTTATACGAACTTTATCAAAATCAAAAAATTGCCTTGGATGAAGCTTTACGAAATGCTGATTCCCGTAATGATTTGGAAGCACGTATTAATTTTGGCAAATAATATGCTCCACACAGACGGCTAATTTTAAAAGACATCAAATGGGAATATTAAACCAACTCCGCGACCAGGCTGATCAAAAAAAAGCAAACACTATTGATCAAAATACTGTTAAAGAGCAGCTAGAAAAGAATTACCAAACTGATATTTTACCGAGTATGCAGAAAACCTTTCATTTTATGAAAGAGCTTGTAGATCATTTAAAATTTCTTGAACATGCCATAAAAATAGAAAACTATAGTAGTCAGTACCCACAGTTTGGAAGGTTAACCCAAACTCATTACAAAATTAATACTGATGGCTTTGTCGGTTTCGTTGATCCAGAGCAGCTTATGCAAATCAATGTTTCTTTTCAGTGTGTAGGAGATGGCGAGTTTATTATAGAGAGGAAAGGTAGACTTGCTATTGAACAGGAAATTGCATTTCTTCATGACAAGCAAATAAAATTCAAATGGAATCCTTCTCAAAACTTTAATAAAACAGCTAACATAAAAGTATACAAGAGTTTTCCTGTCAGTTTTCGTTTTGAAGTTGATTACGATCAATCTCAGATTAAGCTGCATATTAGAAATCACTCTGAATTTGATACCTACACAAAGGTCTTTCATCCTCATGAGATTAACCATGAATTATTAGATGAAATTGCACGCTTTATGCTAAGAAAAGACAGCGACTTTATTTTGCTACAAATTTCAACCCAACAAAAAAAAGATATTCAACAGCGCCTAACTGAATACAATAACCAACAAATCATCATGCAGCAACAAATTCAACTTGAAGAATTAAAAGAAAAAGAATTAGCTGAAAAAAGTTTTTTATCTCAGATAAACCCATTTTTAAAAAATAAAAAGTAAATCTCTCTAATATTCTCGCTCCTTTTTACGCTATAATTGACGGTTTCCTATTGTCTAAGCAGTAACCGCCGTGGCTAGTACAAACAACGATTTATCAACTTTTCAGGGGCTAATTCTAGCCTTACAGCAATATTGGTCTGAACAAGGCTGTATTTTATTGCAACCATTAGACCAGGAAGTAGGTGCAGGGACATTCCATCCTGCTACTTTTTTGCGTGCCATTGGGCCTGAGCCTTGGAATGCTGCTTATGTACAACCGTCAAGAAGACCGACTGATGGACGTTTTGGTGAAAATCCCATGCGTCTGCAACATTATTACCAATATCAAGTCATCTTAAAACCATCACCAGTTAATATTCAAGAGTTATACCTTGATTCTCTACGTTATTTAGGATTGGATTTGCTCGAACATGATGTACGCTTTGTTGAAGATAACTGGGAATCACCTACTCTTGGTGCCTGGGGGCTTGGCTGGGAAGTCTGGCTAAATGGTATGGAAGTCTCTCAATTCACTTATTTTCAACAAGTGGGTGGTCTGGAATGTAAACCAGTCAGTGGTGAGCTAACTTATGGTCTTGAACGTATCGCCATGTATATTCAGGGCGTGGAAAGTGTTTATGACTTAGTCTGGACATATAACCCTCAAGGCACTGTGACTTATGGTGATGTGTTCCACCAAAATGAAGTGGAAATGTCAGCATTCAACTTTGATCATGCCAATGTCGATTTTCTTTTCACCTGCTTTGATACTTACGAACAAGAATGCCAGAAACTAATTGAAAAAGATCTACCATTACCAGCTTACGAAATGGTTTTAAAGGCATCCCATACCTTTAATCTATTAGATGCCCGCCATGCTATTTCCGTCACAGAGCGTCAACGCTATATATTACGGGTTCGTAATTTATCAAAATCAGTAGCAGAAGCTTATTATAATCGTAGAGAATCTTTAGGGTTTCCTATGCTACAACAACAGCAAGGAGATTAATCATGGCAGAATCTAAAGACTTATTATTTGAATTAGGCTGTGAAGAATTACCCCCTAAATCGCTGCTTAAACTAAGCAAAGCTTTACTCAAACAAATAGAGGCTGGATTAAAAGAGGCTAATCTAAGCTACTCCTCCGCCAAGGCCTATGCCAGCCCAAGACGCTTAGCTGTCATTATTAATGGCTTACAAAGCTCTCAAGCTGATAAATCCGTTGAAAAAAGAGGCCCTGCAGTTCAAGCTGCCTTTGCTAAAGATGGCACACCCAGCAGAGCGGCCGAAGGTTTTGCTAAAGGCTGTGGAACGACTGTAGACAAACTAGAGCGTTTAAAAACAGATAAAGGTGAATGGTTAGCCTTTAATCAACATGTAAAAGGTCAAAAAACCGAACAGTTAATACCTGAAATTATCAAAAAAAGCATTCACTTACTGCCTATTGCCAAAAGAATGCGCTGGGGAAATAATCCAGTAGAATTTGTACGCCCGGTTCATTGGTGTGTGCTTATTTATGCTAAAGATATTATTGATGCCACTATTTTAGGTTTAAGAACCGGTAACCAGTCGCAAGGTCATCGTTTTCATTCACCAGGGAAAATCACTATTAATCAGCCTGCTGATTATGTAACTACATTAGAACAACAAGGGAAGGTAATTGTAGACTTTGCTCAAAGACAACTAATCATTCAAGAAAAAGCTAACGCCATTGCCAAAACAGTCGATGGTATTGCCCATATAGAAACGGATTTATTGGAAGAAATTACTGCATTAAATGAATGGCCTGTACCTGTGCTTGGTAATTTCCCTGAACGTTTTCTTGATTTGCCGACGGAAGTGTTAATCACAACCATGCAAAACAACCAGAAATACTTCCCGGTTAAAGACTGCAAAGGTAAGCTTTTACCCCATTTTATTACTTTTAGTAATATTGACAGCCATCGTCCACAGTCTATTCAACAGGGTAATGAACGAGTTATTTTACCTAGACTTGCTGATGCCGAATTCTTTTGGAATCAAGACAGAAAACAGACATTAGAACAACGAATCCCCAGTTTAAACAATATCATTTTTCAAAAAAAACTAGGCACAATAGCTGACAAGACAAAGCGTGTTGAAAAGTTGTCCGAAATTATCGCCCAACAACTCAATGCAGATGTTGTTTTAGCAAAACGTGCTGCACATTTGGCAAAAGCCGATTTAATGACTGATATGGTTGGAGAATTCGCCAGTCTACAAGGCGTTGTCGGTCGTTACTATGCCCTGGCTGATAATGAGCCTAAAGAAGTTGCCATTGCTATTGAAGAACAATATTTCCCTAAACAATCTGGTAGTCCGACACCTGGTACAACGACTGGGCAAATTCTGTCTTTAGCAGAAAAAATTGACACACTCTGTGGGATTTTTAGCGCAGGACTTATACCAACAGGTGACAAAGACCCCTATGCCTTAAGAAGAGCGACTTTAGGCTTTCTCAGAATTATTATTGAAAATGAACTTGATTTAGATATTATTAAGTTAATCAAGTCTTCATTAGCATTGTTTAAGCATGATTTTGACCAACAAAAAACCCAAACCCTGCTGATTGACTTTGTATTTGAACGCCTAAAAGGTTACTGTTTAGAACACGATTATACTGCTGATGTTTTTGATGCCGTTATCAGTGTTCGACCAAGCCAACCTTTAGACTTTATGCAACGGTTACAGGCAGTAAAAGCATTTAGAACATTACCAGAAGCTGAAAGCCTGGCAGCGGCTAATAAACGTATCATTAATATTTTAAAAAAATCTGCAACCCGGCCTGCTGACTCAATCGGTCACTTAATCGAGGAACAGGAAAAAAAGCTACATACAGTTGCTATCATTGCGGTTAAAGCAATTAAACCCATGCTAGAACAAAAAGATTATCATGCTGCCCTTACTCGTCTGGCACAATTAAGAGATGAAGTAGATGCTTTTTTTGATCATGTTATGGTCAATACTGATGATTTAGCCCTGCGTGCCAGTCGTCTGGCGTTGTTATCTATGCTATCCAGGCAATTTCTTGAAATAGCAGACATATCCAAGCTTCAATAATGTCTCAAGCATACGTATTACTTGACCGAGACGGTGTTATTAACCATGATTCTGATAACTATATAAAGTCGCCCGCTGAATGGCACCCTATTGAGGGCAGTCTTGAAGCCATTGCTCTATTTAATCGTCATGACTACAAAGTGGTTATCATCACTAATCAGTCGGGTCTAAGCAGAGGTTTTTATGATGAACAAACTTTGACTGCAATACACCAAAAAATGCAGCAATTAGCGGCTGAAAAGGGGGGCGAAATCGAAGCCATTTTTCATTGTCCTCATGCCCCCGATGATAATTGCCGATGTCGAAAACCTAAACCAGGCTTATTAACTGACTTTGCAAAAAAATATAACACCTCTTTGTCTGATATTTATTTTATTGGTGATAAATTAGCTGACGTTCAAGCAGCTAAAGTTGCTGGTGCAAAACCTTTGTTAGTAAAAACAGGTAAAGGTCAGCGTACTTTAAATAATAACCCTGAAATTACCGTTCCCATTTTTAAGAACCTATATGACGCTGCAAAATTCATCATCTCAGAAAAATTGTTTTAGAGTCTATCTTGGCTCCTGCATACTATTTGTTTATATCTTTACATCCGCACTAGTAGTCGGTATTCTCATTATCTTATGTATTATATTGCCTTTTTCAGTTCGATATAAAATAGCAACCTTATGGGTAAGTTCTATTATGTGGGTTACAAAAGTAACTTGTGGACTAACTTACCGGGTTGAAGGCTTAGAAAACTTACCAACCGACCAAACTTATGTTGTTCTCTGTAAACATCAGTCTGCATGGGAAACCTTGGCATTACGCTTGTTTTTACCGATGCAGACAACTGTATTAAAACAATCTCTAACATGGATTCCGGTTGGTGGCTGGGCTTTGGCAACATTAAAACCCATTGCAATAGATCGTAAAAATCAAAGAGACGCTCTAAAAACACTTATTACCCAAGGCATTGCTCGGCTAAAAGAAGGCTTTATTGTCGTTATCTTCCCAGAAGGCACTCGTGCTGCGCCTAATGAAAATTTAAAATTTAATGCGGGTGGTGCTATGCTGGCACAAAAAGCCAACAGACCTGTCATACCTTTAGCTCATAATGCAGGGGAATTCTGGCCTAGATACAGCTTTTTAAAATACCCAGGAACCATCACTGTAAAATTGGGGCCTGCTATTTCAACAACAGAGAAAAAAGCCAAACAAATTAATTCAGAAGCTGAGGAATGGATTGCTCAAACAATGAATGAGATATCAACATCTTCCAGCTTATAAGCTTTAACTAAACATATAATAATTATGAAAAAAATATTACTCTTATGTGCCTCAACTCTTTTTTTAACCGCTTGTACGGATAAACAACAATATGAAGAGGCTGTCTTAGCAGAAATGCAACAAGAAAAAGATCTAAAAGATTACAAAATTGATCCTGAATACATGACCCAATGTGTTGTTGAACTGACCACTAAAGAAATGCCAGGGCTTTTCGCTTTTGACCCCTACAGAATGACTGCTTATCAAAATTACACAAAGATGATAACCATGGGTACTGTAGAAAATAAACAACAAAGACTAGAAGAGCTTCGTACATTATTTGGCTCTCCTCAAGAATTAACTAAAGCACATGCAACCTATACCACTAGTGTAATGGACTGTATGGCATCTATTATTGCCAAATCTGAAAACAAAGAAGAAGACAAAAAGTAAGTTAGCTAATAATTTAAATAATTACTAATTTGCTTATAAAGACTCATTCCCACTAGTAGCCTAAAACTGCATTTGCCTGGCAAACAATAACTCATGTCAAAATTATTACCATTAGAGAACTGATTTTTCTTAATATAAATGTTATTATTTAAAAATCAACGCATGAGAAGTTATAGGCAATGTCAATCGCCACTAAAAACCCCACCATTAAAAATTCTGTCCTTGAGTTTAAAAGCACTACTTTCAGTGTACCTGTTTTAGCTATTTATGAAACGGAGCTGGGTCACATAAAATCTTTATTAAAAGAAAAAATATCTCAGGCTCCTGAGTTTTTTAAAAACTCACCTCTAGTCATTGATTTACAAGAAATAAACCGGCAAGAGGAAGCTTTTGATCTTTTGCCTCTAATAGATTTTCTGCGTGAAAATAAATTAATTCCGATCGGTCTTGGCGGTGGAAATAACAAACAAAATAACCTGGCTATTGAGCAAAATATTCCTTTGCACACTATTCGTAACAGCCAGGCCAATAAAGTTGTTACCCAAAATACAGAAAAAAACAAAAAAGACCTTGTTATCAATCGAAGAGCTGCTGAGCCAGATACAGCAATAGTTGAAAGTATGTTAATCTCCCAGCCTATCCGTTCTGGGCAGCGAATTTATGCTAAAGGGGACTTAATTATTATGTCCCATGTCAGTGCAGGTGCCGAGGTTATGGCTGAAGGTAACATTCATGTTTATGGCTCACTGAGAGGTCGAGCGCTGGCTGGGGTACAAGGCAATAAAAAGAGCAGAGTTTTTTGTTCTTCTTTACAAGCAGAATTAATCTCTATTGCCGGTCACTATAAAACAAGTGAAGAACTAGATAAAACTGAGCATAATAGCCCTGTGCAAATTTATCTACAGGATCAAGCATTAATAATTAAAGAACTATAGGTAGAGTAATCACATTAACTCTAAATACCCATTCGTTGAGGATAAAAAATTGGCTAGAATTATTGTCGTAACATCAGGAAAAGGTGGCGTTGGAAAAACAACCACCAGTGCATCAATTGCTATGGGTCTTGCAAAAAAAGGACACAAAACCGCTGTTATTGATTTTGATGTGGGCTTGCGTAACCTTGACCTGATTATGGGCTGTGAGCGCCGGGTTGTTTATGACTTTGTTAACGTCATTAATGGCGAAGCAACATTAAACCAGGCACTCATTAAAGATAAGCGTTGTAATCAACTTTTTATCCTGCCTGCATCACAAACACGTGACAAAGATGCCTTAACTCAGGAAGGTGTTGGAAAAATATTAGATGAACTTGCAAAAGATTTTAAATACATCATTTGTGACTCTCCTGCGGGTATTGAACGCGGTGCCAATTTAGCCATGTATTTTGCTGATGATGCCTTTGTTGTAACCAATCCCGAAATATCCTCAGTCAGGGACTCTGATCGTATGCTAGGTATTTTAGCGAGTAAATCTCGTCGAGCAGAAAACAATGAAGAGGCAATTAAAGAGTATTTACTACTTTCTCGCTACTCACCAGAACGAGTTTCACTGGGTGAAATGCTGAGCGTAGAAGATATTCAGGACATTCTTTCTTTGCATTTATTAGGTGTTATTCCCGAAGCAAAATCCGTTTTAAATGCATCAAACTCAGGAACACCCGTTATATTGGATAAAGAAAGTACTGCAGGACAAGCTTATGAAGATATAGTTGCTCGTTATTTAGGCGAAGATAGACCTCATCGTTTTATTAACGAGGAGAAAAAAGGTTTATTTGGAAAATTATTCAGGAGCAAATAATGAGTTTACTGGACTATTTTAAATCATCAAAATCAAGTTCCGCATCTATTGCAAGAGAACGCTTACAAATTCTAGTCGCTCATGAACGAACATCTAGAAATCAACCATCATACTTACCAAAACTTCAAGCAGAATTACTTGCTGTGGTGAAAAAGTATGTTAATGTGGATGAAAATGCTATTTCTGTCAACTTTGAACAAGATGAAGAGCGAGAGGTATTAGAACTAAATATTATACTGCCTGATGAAACTACCCACTAAATCTATTTTAACCATTAAAGAGAGAAAATTATGTCTGATATTATAGGCGATACTGCTGGTAGAATTTGGAAATACCTTGATACTAATGGCGCAACCAGCGTATCAAAAATCATTAAAGAAACTAAATTGAGTAGCAATGAAGCTCAACGCGCCATAGGCTGGTTAGCCAAAGAAGATAAGCTGGTCTTCACCATGAAAGGTCGCACTGAGTTATTATCTTTAAAATAAGCAACAATCTTCAAGAGCTACATAAGCAAATCCCCGCTACTCTTTAAGCCTGTTTTGATACCGTCAATTCCTGCTGAAGACTAGTGCTCTTACAATTTTAGTTTGATGAATA
>JAGLUC010000074.1 GCA_023134955.1 Methylococcales bacterium
ATAATTGCTGGGTGCTGTACTAGTACCTGACTTAAAGTTATCTAATACCAAGCGGTCTGTACTACCTTTTTTAAATTTTTTTCCTGTAGTCACAACTAATGGGCAACAAATTTCACTTCGTTCTCGAAATGGATACCAATAACCACTCAATCGATAATAACCAATTCTCTCAAGATAATGTAATGCTTTAGCTACATCTGTAACAATAAGCCCCCTATCTTTTAACTTAATTAATTGATCTTGGTAACTTTGTCAAGGTTTGTCATAACTCACTATTTACTTACACCTTAATTAAAAAAATAGACTATTACATTAAACCGAAATAACCGCCTTTATACGCTCATGAGACTGGTAATTTTCTATTTCAAAATCATCGTATTCATAACCAAATATTGACTCTGGTTTTCTTTTAATATTTAACTGAGGTAAAACATAGGGCTGACGATTGAGTTGTAACTTTGCTTGCTCCAGATGATTAAGATACAAATGTACATCACCACCCGTCCAAATAAAATCTCCAACATTCAAACTGCACTGCTGAGCCACCATATGGGTTAATAAGGCATAACTGGCAATATTAAACGGTAAACCTAAAAACGTGTCACAGCTGCGTTGATAGAGCTGGCAAGAGAGCTTTCTATTAGCCACATAGAATTGAAAAAAAGCATGACAAGCTGGTAATGCCATTTTTCCATTTTTTACATTCTGCTGGGGACTTACCGATTCATCGGGTAAATCTGCAACATTCCAGGCAGATACAATAATTCTCCGGCTATTGGGTACATGTTTTAATTGCTTAATAATGGTGGCTATTTGATCAATTGATCCGCCTTCTGGCGTTGGCCATGATCGCCATTGGTGTCCGTAAACAGGACCTAAATCTCCATTATCATCCGCCCATTCATCCCATATTTTGACATTATGCTGTTTTAAATAAGCAATATTGGTATCGCCTTTTAAAAACCATAATAATTCATGAATGATTGATTTTAAATGGACTTTTTTAGTGGTAACTAAAGGAAAACCTTGTTGTAAATCAAAACGCATTTGATGGGCAAAAATAGATAATGTGCCACTACCTGTTCTATCTCCTTTTTGTGTACCATTTTCTAAAATATTTTTAACTAAATCTAAATACTGTTTCATACTTTCTTTTTATGTGCATAGATGAATAATAAAATACCTATAATAATCATAGGGATAGATAGTATCTGGCCCATTGTTAGCCAATCTAATGCTAAATAACCTAAATGTGCATCTGGCATCCTAAAGAATTCTACAAAAAATCTGAAACAACCATAAAAAAACAGTACTAAACCTGTTGGAGCTATGACTGGTCTTTGTTTATTAGTATAAAACCACATAATAATAAATAAAACCAAGCCTTCTAAAAAGGCCTCATATAATTGAGAGGGATGTCGTGGTAATGGTCCCGCATTTGGAAAAATCATTGCCCATGATACATTTGATGTTTGTCCCCATAATTCGGCATTAATAAAATTACCTATGCGCCCCATACCTAATCCAATAGGCGCAAGAGGGGCAATAAGATCTGTTAATGCAAACATGCTGCAGTTTTGTTTTTTTGCAAACCACCACATCACAGCAAATACACCAATCATACCCCCATGAAAAGACATGCCGCCTTCCCAAATTTTAAATATAATTAAGGGATTATCTAAAAAAGAAGAAAAATGATAAAACAGAATATAGCCAATTCTACCTCCTACTATTACACCTAATGCCCCGTAATAAACCAGGTCTTCCATTGCTTCTGGTTTAATAACTGAATAAGATTTTTCTGCTCTTTTTTTACCTATTATCCAAACGGCAGCAAAGCCTAAAATATACATCAAACCGTACCAATGTATTTTTAAAGGGCCTAATGCAAAAGCAACTGGGTCAATTTGGGGATAAGTTAACATGGCAAAGATAAAATTTATTAAGTAATTAGTTGTTATAAATAAATTTAAGTATATAGAAAACAAATATTCACTCTATACTTAATTTTTATGGATTTAATAGTTTATGAATTAAACATCCAGATTAGTAACATCTAATGCATTTTTAACTATAAAATCTCGTCTAGGTTCTACTACATCCCCCATTAATGTGGTAAAAATCTCATCAGCTGCAATAACATCTTCAATTTTTAC
>JAGLUC010000075.1 GCA_023134955.1 Methylococcales bacterium
GTAAACTTCATACGGGCTACTTTTTTATTATTGCGAAAACTTTTGGAACGATTAATACATATCATTAAGTAGATATAAAAAACAATAAATCTATACTCGTAACTACTCACCCCATTAAAAGGGAGGATGCAGGTTGTTGATTTATCAGGCTTGTGCAACAAGGATGTTGCACCAGAGCTTACAAGGACGTATTCACCCGTCCTGATAAATCAACAATCTGCATCTTTCAAGTTCAGGACAGGACGAGTAGATACCTATACTCTTTACTTTTAAGAAGACCCCGTTTTAGGGCGTGAATTTTCGTGATGAGCTAGGGGTAAAGCAGCAGGAATAGTAATCTATTTCAATGTCTTACAATAATGTCCATCACGATAAGATGCGTGCTAAAATAGGTGTTTTTGAGCGTGAAAAGTATTAATAGGTGGTGTCATGATAATTGGTTCAATAGTAGCAATTGCTATTTTGGTATGGTTTTATAATTCAGCCACAACATTTGATCGGAATCCGTTGCATTGGGCAATAGCAGGAGTTCTTGTTTATTTTACGGTTGGATTATTTTGGACATTTATAGTAAATCCCAGTATTAAAGATGCTGCAATGCACAGTCGAGATAGCATGTTAATGTATATCGCTCGTTATGCTTATATAGTGGTTGCTTTAGCATGTACCGTTGTATTTCATTTGAAAGTCGGGCAGAAAAAACAAAAAGATTAAATTACTTTTGAGGATGAAAAACAAATTGAATAGCTGGTTTGTTTATATGATTCATTGTACAGACAACACTTTATATACAGGAATAACAACTGATGTTGAAAAGCGTTATAAGCAACATACTGTACAGCAGGGTGCTAAGTACTTTAGAGCTCGCAAGCCCAAGCAGTTAGTTTATAAAGAAAGTGGGCATGATAGAAGTTCAGCCAGTAAACGGGAAATAGAAATAAAAAAATTATTGCGGGTAGATAAAATAGATTTAATTTTATCAGCTAATAATCAAATCAAAGATATAGAAAATAATTTTTCAGGACAGGGTCATGATCGATGACAAAAGGATTTTATTTGCAGGTGACCCGCATGGTGATTTTGAATCAATAATTACTGCGGTTGAGAAACACCAACCAAAAGCGGTGATTTTATTAGGTGATTATGATTTAAAAAAGCCATTGGAAGATTATATTCAGGCTATTATGGTGGCGACTGAGGTTTGGTGGATTCCTGGAAATCATGATTTTGAATCAGTTGCGCACTATGATAATCTTTTTTCTTCTCAATTAGCCGAACAAGGCTTGCACCTTAAAGTAAAAGAAATTGCTGGATTAAGAATTGCTGGTTTAGGTGGAATTTTTTTAGGCAGGGTTTGGTATCCACCTAGAAAACCTAAATGGAGAAGTAAACAGCATTTTTTAGGTAGTCAATCTGGAAATGATAAATCTGTAGAATTGTCATTAAAATACCAGTCTGCAATTTGGTATGACGAGTGGATAAAACTTAAAAAATTAAAAGCTGATATTTTGGTAACCCATGAAGCACCACGCAGTCACCCTCATGGATTTATTGCCATTGATCAATTGGCAGAAGCAATGGGTGTAAAACAAATTTTTCATGGTCATTTACATGAATATTATTCCACTACTATCAGGAAAGGCATTAAGGTGGTTGGGGTGAGAGATGCAGGGGTAGCAGATTTGTCAGGGAATGAGTTGTAGCAAGTGAGTGATATAACGAGATGTTGTTAGATATGAACTGTCTAAGATTAAAAAAGCCCTGTTTTTAGGAGGTAATAACATGAATCGTAACCCATTGAAAAATGAACGAAAACATTGTTCTATGTTTTTCGCCCTGTTCTTTCTGATGCCCATACTGACAGCCTGTAATCAGTTTGGATCAGATGGAAAGGAAACTACTGCATTAGAATTTGAAGAAAAAGCAGTCGGAAAAGTGGTGCCGAGTCACAATGCACACCGGTTACGTGTTCAAGGAGAAGACATTGTTTTTGTGAGTGTGCGCGAAAGAGCCGAATGGGATGAACAACATATCCCTGGCGCAATCAGGATTCCTCACAGCCTAATTAAGGAACAAGACGAATTTTCCTGGAAGTTGCTTAAAAACCTGTCCGAAACGCATAAGTATGTGATTACCTATTGTGGAGCAGGTCATCGAAGTGGCTATGTAGCGACACAGGCACAACAGAAAAACCTGAAGAACGTTTTTAATCTGGATGGAATTTCTTTCTGGAAAAAAAATTATCTGGTGATCCAAGGACCAGCACGCAGTCTGGATAAAGAACCAAAGATGGTCCATCTGGATGAGGCTTATTATTACTACACGGCTGGTTTTAAAGATGTTGACTTTATTGATGTGCGAGAGCCAGAGTCTATTACTGCCAGCGGAGGCATGATTATCAAAGGTGCCAAGGTAATTCCGCTTTCTGAACTAACAAAGCATTTAGGTGTCATTAATTGTAGTAAAGACACCGTTTTCATTTGTGAAGGAAACTTTGACGGAGGAGAATGCTCTGCCGCTCCCGCCGCTGGGAAAATTGTTATAGATAAGTTGGGTTGCAAGGCCGGACATATTAAATATCTGTTAGAAGGACACGGAGCCTGGGAAGCAGCCGGTTATCCGGTTGAATCCTTTCCAAAGGATTAAGCGTGAACGAGGATCTTACGTTCGCCATTGTCTTGGGCGCGGCAGCCATTGATTCCATCAACCCCTGCGCCATAGGAGTGCTGTTGTTTTTAGGCAGTGTTTTAATGCGCGTCTCCTCTAACAAGACAATGCTGCTTCAGCTTGGCATTACTTATATTTTGACGGTATATATCGTCTACACTCTCTCAGGACTTGGGTTAATCTGGTTTCAAGTTACTTTAATCCGCTATGGATTCGCTGAAATCGTTGGCATAATTGTCGGGGCACTGGTCATTACGCTCGGACTTATCGAAATTAAGGACTTTTTCTGGTATGGAAAAGGTATTTCATTGGAAATATCGCCTCAGTATAAGGAAAAGATCACAAAAATGGCTGAGAAGATTTCCTGGCTTGGGATTATCACCATCGGAGCTTTTGTTGCCATGGTGGAACTACCTTGCACCGGAGGGCCATATCTCGCAATCACCGCCATTCTCGCCAAGTCATTTGACATGCAGGCGTTAATATACCTTTTTATCTACAACGTAATTTTCATTCTTCCCTTATTAGTTATTTTGCTACTGCTTTATTTTGGCACTTCGAGCTTGAAGCTAAAACAATGGAGACAAAGGAATCGAAAATGGATGAACCTCTCATCAGGTTTGCTGATGATTTCACTGGGGGCTCTATTAATTGCCTACTATTCGCTCGGATGGGTACTATGAAAAAGATAGCAATATCACTGCTTACTCTTTTGCTAATTATCTTACTGTCTGCTTGTCAGAAAAATGAAAATGATCAGAGTAAAATCACTAATTTTGAGGAACCATCACCACAATCTAAAGAAATACTGGCACGTTGTTTAACGGACAAGGGATTTGTAATGTATGGATCAATTACCTGTTCAGCATGCCGAGCTCAACGTAAGTTATTTGGAAAAGCTTTTGAGTACATTACAGACATTGAATGCAACCCTAATGCCCCCGGTAACCAAATAGAGCTGTGCTTAAAAAAGAAGATTAGGAAAACACCCACATGGATATTGGAAAAGGATGAAAAGGAAATCAAACGAATGGAGAGCTATCAACTTCTAGAGGACTTGGAATCGTTTGCAGAATGCGATATTAAGACTTAAATTAAAAATAGTTTAGTATCTGCAATGGGTTGGTATGTATTTATTGATATCAGAAATCTAAGTTTACGTGTTAGCCTTGGAATTGAATTTCAATTTAAAAACTAAATACAAGCTGTAAATCAGTTTTAAAAACATTATCGACATCAGTGATAGGAATATGCTGTTGATTATTTGTATTTACATCAAACTTTTGAATTAATTCTTTTGAAAAACCTTGATAACTTTCACTTAGTCTAAGATTAATTACATTTCCATATTTAAATTTTACTAGTTCATAATTTATAAATAAACTGGCATTAGTTTCAAGGATGGTTCCATCATTATCGAAAAGAATTCCAGAAAGTATTCCAGCATTAAGTTTATCGCTGACTTGAACTGTGAGAGAAGGATCTAGAAATGCACCAAAGGTATCCCAATATAAATTTGAACGTCCTCTGTTAGGATTGATATTTTTAACATGATCATCATCATATTCTAAATAATATCCCATAACTCCAGTATCTAGATTCATCTTTATAATATCAAAAGGGATAAAGGTAAATCTGAAACCAGCTTTATATTTAAAATTAAACTCTTGCCCATCTGGGGTGTTTTCAGCAGCACTTACTTTTGCTAGGACTTTAGTAGTTAGCCATTTCACAGGCGCTAGATAGCCAAAAAAGTCAAAATCTTTTGTTATTACGATATTGCCTTCATGCCAAAATCTCAATCTATCAGTATCAATCAATTGAGGATTAATATCTTGAAATTGCGTTAATATAAAGGTTGTTTCATATCCTTTAAGACTCTCATATTGTATTCCAACACCAAATGATGTTCCTGGTGAATTGTGATTTAAAATTCTTGTATTCCTGGAACCAACAAGAAGGGCATACCTAAATCCATCTCTTTCTGATGGTGGAGATGATTTAAAAATTATACCGAGTTCTTGATGAATTTGTTTTTGTGAATAGCAATCTAATGCTGATTTTTTTGCGTCATCTTCAAGTTCAGAGAGCGTAAGAAATGTTTTATTTGAATTACAGCTTTCTTCTTTTAAACTAATGGAGCTTGGTTCTTTGATATCGAAATCATTTTTTTTATTTATCTCATCTGAGGCTTGTGTTTCCACAGCAAGAATTAGCAAGTGACATAATATATAAATGTTTAAAAAATATTTCATATAAACTTCCTCTGTTGGATCTACCGCACCATGGTCGCTTCTTCATAAAAGATTTTGGGATTCCATGTCAAAAAATCGATTCGCCATATAATGAATTAATAAGTTCCAGATGCCTTTTGTTCGCCTCTATACATAAAACTGCTTTGTTAACCTTACCATAAATGGGAATAGGGGTGAGAAGTATAATTAAATTTTGCTACTCGATCTTAAATATTACACTGACCCTCATTCTTCTCATTTTTCTCATTTTTCCGCCCCCACTTTTTTATAAAAACCCTTAGTAATTAAAGGTTTATTTTCTTGAGCTGACTTAAATTGAATATAACCAAAGTAGAATGGAAAGGGTAAAACCAATTGTTTTTTAGCAAGCAACCTATAGGTTTTTTTGGTGCGGTAAGTTTTATTCATCAAAAGCTGTTTCATGACACTGCACTGTGTGATAATAGACGGTTATTTTTTAATGACCTATGTACGACAAGGTGTTTCTCTAGGTTGTTAAATAAACTTGAAGATAATCATGGGCTAAAAAATGGATGACAATAAAAAGAAAGCGCTGGGCGCAGCGTTAATGCAAATTGAGAAACAGTTTGGTAAAGGCTCTGTTATGCGTATGGGTGACGTTTCGTCGTCTGGCATTGAAGTGGTTTCAACAGGGTCTTTAGCTTTAGATATAGCGTTAGGTGCTGGTGGATTACCTAGAGGTCGAGTTGTTGAGATTTATGGACCAGAATCATCAGGTAAAACAACCATGACACTGGAAACTATTGCACAAATGCAAAAACTGGGTGGAACGGCTGCCTTTATTGATGCTGAACATGCTTTAGACCCTGCATATGCTGAAAAAATTGGTATTAATTTAGATGATTTGTTAATTTCTCAGCCTGATACGGGGGAGCAAGCGTTAGAAATTACCGATATGCTGGTACGCTCAGGTGCTGTTGATATGATTGTCGTGGATTCAGTGGCTGCTTTGACACCTAAGGCAGAAATCGAAGGCGATATGGGTGATTCTCATATGGGTCTACAAGCTAGATTAATGTCACAAGCATTGAGAAAACTAACTTCTAATATCAAACGCTCAAATACATTAGTTATCTTTATTAATCAATTACGCATGAAAATTGGGGTAATGTTTGGCAATCCAGAAACTACCACAGGCGGCAATGCCTTAAAATTTTATGCTTCTGTACGCCTAGATATTCGACGTATTGGTGCGATTAAAAAAGGCGATGAAGTTATCGGTAACGAGACTCGTGTAAAAGTGGTAAAAAATAAGGTTGCACCACCATTTAAACAGGCTGAATTTGAAATTATTTATGGAGAAGGGGTTTCTTTTTTAGGTGAATTGGTTGATTTGGGTGTCAAGTATGGTCTTATTAATAAAGCAGGATCATGGTATAGCTATGGTGATGAAAAAATTGGTCAGGGTAAGGACAACGTTAAGATTTTTCTAAAAGATAACCCCGATAAAGCGCAAGAAATTGAAGATAAAATTCGCGCAGCAGCTTTTGGTACTAAGGATGATATTGAAGATGCAGATACTAAGTCTAAATCTAAATC
>JAGLUC010000076.1 GCA_023134955.1 Methylococcales bacterium
AATAAGATGTAATTTCCCATTCCATATAAAAATATGGGAATAGATTTTTTAAACAGTTAAATGCCTTAACGCTGACATTTTCTCTCCTGCTTGTTTTATTTGTTTAGTTGTTAGTATTTTTTTGATTTGTGGAGAGAAATCCTCATCTTCGCGAGTTAAATGTTCTCTCAGTATTTTTTCAAATTCAATACTTAGCTGCAAGAAGTGATCAAAGTTTGTAATCTGTTCTGGATTACTCAAGCGAGTAGATAAAGTGTCCCAGGATGCCTCAATCTCTTCATGGTCAAGCATTAATCGTTCAATCATGCCTAAAACCAGGCTTGATTGATTAATTAACAATGGAAATAAGGCTTCTTCTTCGTCTTTATGATGTAAATGGGTGGCATGAGAATAATGGCAATACATTTCCATGCATTGGTTTGCCAGGTCTTCATTCATGCCTTGTTGTTTAATATGTTTAGCAAGTATGATTAAATGTTCTCCACGGGCTAAAAAGTCTTGGTGATAGTCTTGCAAGACTTGTAAACCGCTGGAGAAGTCAGTAACAGGGTCTGTAAATTTAAATTCCATATAATAAAAGTGTAGGTTGGGTTAACGATAGCATCACCCAACAAATATTTTAAATGTCTACGTTGGGTTACGCATTGCTAACCCAAGCTACACTTGTTGGTTCAATCTCATGAAATGCATGAGATTGAGTATGATGTTATCTTTGTTTTACAAATTTGGTTCTAACAATTTGATAAGGTCTGAACATATAGCCTAATGGCATACTCCAAACATGTACTAAACGGCTAAAGGGGAATAAAAAGAATACCGTCATTCCCAAAAACAAATGTAATTTGTAGATAAAACCAACATTATCCAGTATTGATGCATCTGCATTAAGCGATAAGGTGGCTTGCGCCCAATCAGCTAAAGCAATCATGGCAGATGTATCACCACTAAAGGCATGGTAAATCGACACAGGAATAGTCAATAGACCAATACCTAAAGTGATTAATATCCAGTTAAGGATAAATAGATCCATAAAACGACTATTTGCTCTGACTTTTGGGTGATACATACGACGTTTCCATAAAATAACACCACCCATCATGCATAAAGAACCAAAGGCTGCACCTGCAGAAATAGCCACAATTTGATGCATCATGTCTGACACGCCCATGGCTAAAAACCATGAGTGCGGTGTGACCAAACCAGCAAAATGCCCCATAAATAAAGCTAATACGCCAATATGAAAGAGAATATTACCTTTTTGCAATTGTTCTTTTTCAAAGATCTGGCTGGAGTCAGCTTTCCAGGTGTATTGTTCTCTATCAAAGCGAATCAAGCTGCCCACAAAAAAAGTGGTCAGGGCGATGTATGGGTAAACCCCAAAGAGTAAATTTGATAAGTTCATAATCAGTCCTATGCAGCAATGTCTGCGACTAGTCCATGACGCGCAACCATTTTGACCAGTGGCGCGTATGGACTTTCATTTTTTTCAAGATTAGTGGCAATAATATCGGCTGCCTGTGCTGTCTGTTGTAAGAAGGCATAAGCACTTGCCTGATCATCCATAGTAGAGACATATTCCAGAATCAATGGTAAATAATCGGGTAGCTCACCACTACCTATTTCAAAACCAGTTGTTTTATACAGTTCTGTTAGCTCAATTAGAGCTGGACCTCTATCCCTGTCTTGTTCATCAAATAAATGATAAGTCAGGTAAAGTGAGTTCTCAGCCGCCATATCAAAGTTATTAACATATTCTGCCTGAAACTTGGTTAAAGAAAGAGTTGCTGCCCAATGAGTAAAACCACTGAGTATTTTCTTATCTTCATCTGCCAGATTTGGTAGTTTATTAATTACTTGATTAATGTCACCCCAATGAGCGACTAAATCTTTAGTTGGATATTCCAGTAAAATGGAAAGTACTTTGTAGACTTGTGTCATGCTTTCTCCCCATCAGATCGCTTCGCGGCAGGGTGATAACGGACAAATTCCAAATTATCTTCGGTCTTTTTACGTTTATCAGGAAATAGTGAGGCATTAGGACTGATACTACAGCCGTCATTACCAAAGCTAAATCCATTTTGCCCTTGAAAACTATGGAAATCTTCCTGGCGTAATTCTTCATGGCTAGTTGGAATAACAAAGCGGTCTTCATAATTAGCAATCGCCATATAACGATACATATCATTAACTTGGTCTTCGCTTAATCCCACTTCTTCCAATACCGCTAAATCAGTTTTACCTTCCACATGTTTCGAACGGTAAAAACTACGCATTGCAATCATACGTTTTAATGCCGCTACAATAGGTTTTTCATCACCTGCGGTAAACATATTAGCCAAATATTTCATTGGTAAACGTAATGTTTCAATGCTAGGAATTGCACCATCAGCCATAGTCGATAAATTGCCCTGATCAATTTGAGATTGAACAGGTGATAGAGGAGGCACATACCAAACCATTGGTAAAGTACGGTACTCAGGATGTAAAGGGAAGGCTACTTTCCAATCGACGATTAATTTACGAATTGGTGATTGACGTGCTGCCTCCATCCAAGACTCTGGAATACCGTCTTCTCTGGCTTGTTTAATTACTTCTGGGTCATTAGGGTCTAGGAATAAATCAAGTTGTGCCTGATATAAATCCTGGTCATTTTCTACAGAAGCTAACTCTTCAATACGATCTGCATCATAAAGCATCACACCGTTGTAACGAATACGCCCAACACAAGACTCCGAACAGACAGTCGGTAAACCAGACTCTACACGAGGATAACAGCCTGTACATTTCTCAGCTTTACCCGATTCCCAGTTGTAGAACATTTTTTTATAAGGACAGGCACTGATACACATGCGCCAGCTACGGCATTTATCTTGATCAACCAAAACGATACCATCTTCTTCTCTTTTATATAAAGAACCAGAAGGGCAGGCGGCAACACAAGCTGGATTAACACAGTGGTTACACATGCGAGGTAAGTACATAAGGAAAGTTTGTTCAAACTCACCATAAATCTGCTTTTCCATGTCGTTAAAGTTAGTGTCTTGACCTCGGTGTTTAAATTTACCACCTAAATCATCTTCCCAGTTTGGTCCCCACTCAATTTTTTCCATGCGTTGACCATCAATCAACGAGCGAGGTCTTGCTGTTGGCGTAGCTTCTAATAATTCACTATTTTGCAAGACTGCATAATCATAGGTAAATGGCTCATAGTAATCATCCATGGTAGGCATATTAGGGTTCATGAAAATATTTTTTAAAATACTTCGACGATCACCTGATTTCAATTGCAATTTACCATTAGATAATTCCCAGCCACCATTCCACTGATCCTGGTCTTCCCAGTTTTTTGGATAGCCAATACCTGGTTTTGATTCAACATTGTTAAACCATGCGTATTCAACGCCTTTACGGTTAGTCCAGACGTTTTTACAAGTGACTGAACAAGTGTGACAACCAATACACTTATCAAGATTCATCACCAGTGAAAAATTTGCTCTTACTTTCATTGTTTATTTCTCCGACTCATCTGTGCAAGTGTAGGGTGCTTGTGGCACGCCTTCAGGATTCAATTGTTTTTCTTTTGCATCCGTTAACGGCTGTTCTAACCACTGAACATCCTGATTATCTAATTTATGCAAGATGACATATTCATCACGTTGTGAACCAATCGTGCCGTAATAGTTAAAACCATAACTTAATTGTGCATAACCACCAATCATATGAGTCGGCTTAACCGTAATACGCGTCACACTGTTTAAAATACCGCCACGTTTCCCGGTGGTGTTAGAACCTGGTACGTTGATATGTTTTTCTTGTGCGTGATACATCATCGCCATGCCATCAGGAATCCGTTGACTCACAACAACTCGAGCGATGGTTGCACCGTTAATATTTAACGCTTCAATCCAATCATTATCTTCAAGATCCACTTTTTCAGCATCTGTCTCAGAAATCCATAAATGAGGACCGCCACGTGACAGTGTTAACATTCGCAGATTATCATGGTAAGTACTGTGAATACCCCATTTACCATGTGGTGTGATCCAGTTGAGTTTTAAATGCGGCTTATCACCAATTCGTTCTATCATTTCTTTGGTTGATAACATATCAACCGCTGGTTTGTAGGTACAAAAGGCTTCACCAAAATCACGCATCCATTGATGATCTTGATAAAACTGAGCGCGTCCCGTTAAGGTACGGAAAGGGATATGTTCATGGATATTGGTATAGCAGGCGTTATAACTGACTTTCTCAGATTCAATCCCACTCCAGGTTGGCGCAGTAATAATCTTACGAGGTTGCGCTTTAATATCACGGAAAGTGATTTTATCGTCTTCACGTGGTAAAGCAAGGTGAGTATGATCAACTCCAGTTTTACCACTTAAAGCCTTCCATGATTTAACAGCCACTTCACCATTGGTTTCAGGAGCCAAGGCTAAGATAGTTTCACAAACACTAATATCATCTTCCAATGATGGCATACCTTTAGAAACGCCTTCTTCTTTAATGGTGTAATTAATATCTTTAAGGTGTTCGTATTCTTTTTTAGTATCCCAATCAATCCCTTTAATGTTATTACCTTGTTTAGGTAATAAAGGTCCTAATGCGGTAAATTTTTTGTAGGTATTAGGGAAGTCGCGTTCAACCACTTTTAGAATAGGTAATGTTTTGCCTGGTACAGGCTCACATTCGCCACGTTTCCAGTCTTTAACATCCAAGGCTTGAGCAAGCTCAGCAGGGGTGTCATGCAAAATTGGTAACGCGACCACATCTTTTTGAACACCCAAATGTTTCTCAGCTAATTCAGAGAATGATTTAGATAAAGTTTTGAATATTTGCCAATCAGAACGTGACTCCCAGCCTGGATCAACCGCTTGCGTTAAGGGGTGGATGAATGGGTGCATATCTGTGGTATTCAAATCATTTTTCTCATACCAGGTGGCAGTCGGTAAAACGATGTCTGAATAAGCACCGGTAGAATTTAAACGGAAGTTAATATCAACCATTAAGTCTAATTTAGCTATCGGTGCATCTTTATGCCATTTTATTTCCTGACCTTCCGCTTCCGGAAGCACATCTTGCATAACGCCATTTTGAGCACCTAGCAAATGTTTAAGAAAATATTCATGACCTTTAGCACTACAACCAATTAAGTTGGCACGCCAGACAAATAAATTACGTGGATGGTTTTCGGGAGCATCAACATCTTCTGAGGCAAATTTAATATCACCTGATTTAAGTTGCTTAACTAAATAATCAGCGACCCCTTTTTCATCTTTAGCACCTGCCGCTTCGGCATCTTTAACAATATCCATCGGGTTTTTGTTAAAGTGAGGTGCAGAAGGCAACCAACCTAAGCGCTGTGAAACGACGTTATAGTCAGCTAAATTATGACCTTTATAATTAGCTTGGGCAGTAGATGCTAATAAGGCATCGGCTTCTAATTTTTCATAACGCCATTGGTCGGTATGAAAGTAGAAGTAAGTGGTACCGTTCATATGACGGGGTGGTTTTTGCCAATCTAAAGCAAAAGCAACTGGAGCCCAGCCAGCTTGTGGACGTAGTTTTTCCTGTCCTACATAATGACACCAGCCACCACCACTTTGACCTATACAACCACACATGTGCAGTAAGTTCATAATAGCGCGGTAATGCATATCATTGTGATACCAGTGATTCAAACCAGCACCTAAGATCACCATTGATTTACCCATGGTTTTAGAGGCGTTATCAGCAAACTCATGACCACTACGGATAATATCGGCTTGTTTTACTCCAGTGATATTTTCAGCCCAGGCTGGTGTGTTTGGAATGCTGGCATCATCATAACCACTGGCAATATCCCCACCTAAACCACGGTCTAAGCCATATTGTGCTAGTTGCAAATCAAATACGGTCGCAACAAAGACTTCTTTACCATTTAAAGTAACTTTTTTAACAGGCACGTTACGTTTCATAGGAACATCAACACCTGTTTGAAAATCAGGCATTAATACTTCAACCACATCATCTTTATCAAAAACCAGACTTAAACGTGGCTTAGTGTTTTTACGGCCTTTTTTGGGAACCAGATTCCATTTGCCTTCTTCACCCCAGCGGAAACCAATAGAGCCGTTAGGTGCGATAATGTCACCAGTCTTTTCATCAATAACCACTGTTTTCCAGTCTGGGTTATTGTCTTCGCCTAATGAATTATCAAAGTCAGCAGCACGAAGAAAACGTCCATTCACATAAGATTTTTTATGTTTATCTAATATCACCAGCATGGGCATATCAGTATAAGTACGGGCGTATTCCTCAAAATAGGCATCTTGCTTATCAATAAAGAATTCTTTTAAGGCAACATGTCCCATGGCTAAAAAGATAGCTGCATCAGTGCCTTGCTTTGCAGGCATCCATAGATCGGAAAATTTAACGTATTCAGCGTAATCAGGTGAGATGGCAACAATTTTTGCACCTTTGTAACGTACTTCTGAATAGAAATGTGCGTCAGGGGTACGTGTCATCGGTAAATTAGAGCCAGCAACCACAATATAGGTTGAGTTATACCAATCTGCAGATTCAGGTACATCTGTTTGTTCACCCCAGGTTTGTGGTGAAGCAGGTGGTAAATCACAATACCAATCATAAAACGATAAACAAGCACCGCCGATGAGAGATAGGTAACGACTTCCTGCCGCGTAACTAATCATTGACATGGCTGGAATAGGGGAGAACCCGGCTATTCTGTCTGGACCATGGGCTTTGATGGTATAGATATTAGAAGCTGCAATAATTTCAGAAACTTCTTCCCAGTCAACTCGTACAAATCCACCTAATCCACGCACTGCGGTGTATTTCTTACGTTTTTCAGGGTCTTCTTGAATGGCTCCCCATGCTTCAACGGGGTCTTTACCTGTTTCACGTTCTTCTCTGTACAAAGAAACCAAACGCTCTCTAATTAAAGGGTGCTTAACACGTAAAGGACTGTATAAATACCAAGAGAAACTTGCACCACGCGGACAACCACGAGGCTCATGGTTTGGCATGTCAGGACGGGTTCGAGGGTAATCGGTCGCTTGCATTTCAAATGCAACCAAGCCGTTTTTAACATGGATGTTCCATGAGCAACTACCTGTACAGTTTACACCGTGGGTAGAGCGGACGACTTTATCAAAACGCCAGCGGTTACGGTAACCATCTTCCCATTGCCGATCTTCATTAGTGACTATGCCGTGCCCACCCGAAAAGGTGGATTGGACTTTCTTGAAAAAGCTTAGACGGTCTAAAAAATGACTCATCGATTTTTTCTCCTAGATGTTAAAGTAGGGTTGATGGGCACGGCTTTGCCTTTGCCCATCCTACAGGTAGGTGATTGTAGGATGGGCAAAGCGAGGTAGCGTGCCCATCAGCGTATGTATGGTTATGGGTTATAAAACTCACCATCCTTACGTAGGTAAAACCACCAGTTAATCATGATGCAAACCACGTAAAAGGCAGCAAAGCCCATTAAAGCAACTTCTGGAGTGGCAGCTTTGATTTGCTCACCAAATACCTTTGGAATATAAAATGCACCGTAAGCTGCTACAGCAGATGTCCAGCCTAAAACTGGGCCCACTTGTTCTTTAGGGAAAACTTGAGAAATGGTTCTAAAAGTTGAGCCATTACCAATTCCAGTTGCTGCAAATAAAATTAAAAATAAAAGTAAGAAAGGAATAAAAAAATCTTGAGGTGTTGCCGAGTTGTATGCTGCTTTCATGTAGTAAGCAACACCACCAGCACTTAATACCATCACAAACGAACAGATATGAGTGACCCATGCACCGCCAAATTTATCAGCAATCATACCACCAACTGGACGGATTAAAGCCCCGATAAATGCACCAGACCAGGCATACATTAATGCGCTTGGTCCATCAGGGTTGGGAAGGTCATGATTCATAACGCCATCAATCAATATATGCTGGTAACCAAAAATTACTTTAATCGCTAATGGAAAACATGCCGCAAAACCAATAAAAGAGCCAAAAGTCATGGTGTAAATAATACTCATGATCCAGGTATGCTTGTTATCAAATATTTTATATTGACGTTCAAGACTGGTACCGATTTGACCAGGAATTATTTTTAATAATGAAACGGTTAAAGCAATGACAATGAATAGGGTGATTTCTTTTGGTACATTAAAGCCAGAACCATATACAGCTTCAGGTAGCATTAACCATAATCCAAAAATAGCTGAGATAAAGCTAATCAACAGCATAAAGCTAATCATGCTAAAGCTGACAATTGGGTTGCGTACTATTGGAGAAACTTGCTCTGTACGAATGTTGTTCATACCAAACCAGCCAAAGAAGGCGAGGGGAACAAGAAACAATAACCAGATAAAACCGGCATTTTGAATATAAGTTTCGGTACCAGCAGGAATTTTCCCTATGAGTGTGCCCGAAGTGGCTTCCAATATCATTGACTCTCCACCCATTGCGCCAAAAAGACCAAAGGTCATAGACAGTGGAATTAGAATTTGCATGGTGGTAACACCAAAGTTACCTAAGCCTGCATTTAATCCTAGAGCTAAGCCTTGCATTTTTTTAGGAAAGAAAAAACTGATGTTAGACATGGATGAGGCAAAGTTACCTCCGCCAAATCCTGAAAGCAGTGCTAAAACCTGAAATACCCAGAATGGTGTGTTTTTATCTTGTAAAGCAATGCCTGCGCCTAGTGCTGGAAGCATTAATAAAGCAGTGGTAAAAAAGATAGTGTTGCGACCACCGCACAGACGAATAAAGAAACTACTGGGAATGCGTAAAGTTGCCCCCGTCAAACCAGCAATCGCCATTAGAGTGAATAATTGAGATTTCTCAAAAGGAAACCCCAGATTTAGCATTTGTACGGTGATGATTCCCCAGTATAACCAAACAGCAAAGCCAGTAAGCAAGCTGGGGATAGAAACCCACAGATTACGATTGGCTATTTTTTTGCCATCAGACTCCCAAAACGCTTCGTCTTCGACATTCCATTTTTGTAGATCGGACATAAAAATTCCTTAAAATAAATAAATAGATTCTCTAACACTAAGTATACGCCTAATACAGCCTATTTATATAGTATTTGTAAGGGATTTAGTGTGTTTTTTGGATATGGACTGTTTGTCATTAGGAAACATTTTAAATAGTTGGTTTTTAGGTTAGAGTCATAATGTTGCGAGTGTATTTTTATCATTAACTTTTGATTGTTTACTAAGGAAATAAAATGACTGAATTTAAAAAATATAAATGTAAAGTCTGTGGGCATATTTATAACGAAGAAAAAGGTGAGCCAGAAAGTGGGCTTAAGCCTGGAACACTTTGGGCAGATGTGCCTGGTGATTGGGTATGTCCTGAATGTGGCGCTATTAAAAAAATGTTTGCTGAAGTATGATAGATTTATTGTTTTCTTTTTTTTAAAAAGGAGCAAAACTAGCACGTACGTTTGAGAATCTTGTATTTTGGAAGTCAGCATAGACTCTGTGTACAGTAATGCAGAGCCATTACCAGAGTCTAAATTCTTGAAAATATTGTAAATAGCGTTGCTTTCAATCTTTGAGTAGCTATCCATTCAGACAGAATTATTAGGGATACACTTACTAAATATTTATACTTAATTAACATTTAACATTTTCATATTATAAAAATACTGGTAGATTATAGATCAGATTTATTTACCTAGATTTTAGTAATGAAAATTTTCCAGCTCTATAAATATCTGACAGTTGATCCTGTCAATTTAGCTTTAAAAGCTAAATTACTGTCTCTTTTAGCCTGCTTTTGTTCTATTTTCTTTATTGCTCTAATTACCAAGGTGGTTTCACCTTGGCCTGGTTATCCCATGATTATTGCCTCTATGGGGGCATCAGCAATTATTCTGTTTTTTATCCCCAGTAGTCCGTTAGCCCAGCCATGGCCTTTTGTAGGAGGTCAACTGGTATCTGCTATTGTTGGTATGGCTTGTGCCTTGAATATTGCAGAGACATCTACGGCAGCTGCAACAGCAGTGGGTGGGTCAATTCTTATGATGTTAGTTTTACGTTGTTTGCATCCACCTGGAGCAGCAACCAGTCTGACACCTATCATGGCAGGTACCTCAATTACTTCTTTAGGATACTCTTTTGTATTGGTTCCTGTTGCTATTAATGTTATGACTATGCTGTTGTTAACCATCATCATTAATCGATGGGTGATGGATAGAAACTATCCTAGCCCATTACCAGTCAAGAAGATACATCATCAGAGACATGCTGTTATAGAGCCAAGTCATCGAATTGGTTTTTCAGAAGAGGATCTTAATTTAGCATTAAAAGACAGTGATGTGTTTCTTGATATGACTTATGCCGAATTAGGACATTTATTTTCACAAGTGGAAATAAATGCTTTTAAGCGAATTAAAGGGAATATTTTGTGCAAGGATATTATGGTTAAAGATGTTTTAGCAGTTGAATTTGGCACTGAAGTAGAACAGGCATGGAAAATTATGCGTGATAATAAGCTTAAATCCATGCCTGTTATTGATAAGGCTAAACGAGTGATTGGTATTATTACCTGGAATGATTTTTTTAAATTTATTGATTTAAATGCCTATCAAAGTTTTCAGGATAAATTTCGTCAATTTATTCAGAGAACCCCCGATGTAACAGCAACTAAACCAGAGGCTGTAGGGCTAATTATGACTAGCTCAGTGATAACTTTGCCTGATACAACGCATATTGCCAGTCTTGTAGAATTAATGTCTATTCAGGGGCATAGGCAAATCCCGATTGTTAATGCCAAGCAAAAACTAGTGGGAATGATCTATCAGGCAAATTTAATTTCAGCGTTATATAATGAACAATTGGCTGAGAATTATGAGATTTAACCGATGATGGAAACATATAATGTATTAGAGAGTGAAGATATTCCTCAGGTGGCGATGGATGCAATGAATGATGTGCATCGGGAGGAACTAGCTATTGTGAATCAGCTTAATACAGCTATTTTAGCAAATAAGCCTGCTAATATAACGTTATTATGTGAAGACTGGTTGGCACATACAGAAGCCCATTTTTCCAAAGAAAATGGCATGATGGAAAAATACAATTTTCCTGCTTATCATTGTCACCATGCTGAACATGTTGAAGCATTACAGGGATTAAGAGATATTATTAACGCTTGGAATGAAGATGAGGATTTAGAGGGTTTGACTGTTTATGTGCAGATTACCTGGCCTAAATGGTATATAGACCACATATCAACAATGGATGTGGTGACTTCTGCTTTTATAAAGCAAAGCATTTAGATGAATAGCATTAATTATCTTAATTAATTACTCATAGTTGATTAGGGTTTTGCTTATTTTGTTGTTGTGTGCTTAAATCTGGCGCATAACTTTTGCTAATCTTGTTGGATGGCAGTTAGTTTTTGCAGCGTCACCTCACTGTGGAATCTACTTAATAATAACTAATGGGGTGATAATTTGGAGATCATGATATGAATAGTCTTACGGCACTTTCTTTAAGTATTGGTGTTTTAGCTGGGGTTGCAACATTTTTGGCACTAGATTTACTTGCTGGTGTGTTTTTTATATGGGCAGCAACTATTTCATGGGCGGCTTATTTTGCATTAGGTGGTAATGATGAAGCTGCAAAAAATACTGCTATATGTAGTATTTTTGGTGTGATAATGGCATGGTATGCCGCAGTTCAAGTAACAAATATTCCTGCTGATGCAGCACTTGGCTTCCCTTTTATGGCTGGATTTGTTGTTTGTGCTTCTGTCATTGTTTCTTGCCTTGCGGCAAATTTTAAAATTCTTTCATGTATACCAGCAACTGTATTAGGTTACTCGGCAACATTTGCATATCTTTTGCAAACGCCTGATAAGCTAACTAAAGACGTACTTCTTAATGCAGCTTGGGAAAACCCATTAATTGTGATTTCCTTTTCTCTTGCCGTTGGCGTAGGTTTAGGTATTGCATCTGGAAAACTTGCCGCTAAATGGACTACTATAGCTGATTAGTTATTGTGGACAGCCTTTATACGGCTGTTTGGATGGAGGAGTTTGTGCTACAAAGATAAATTTAGATTTTGTAGTACGGACTTCGGCAACTGCTCCTGCATTACTCCACTATACCTCTCGCGTTCAAGAATAACCCATTTATAGCACGTCTTTTTTGCGAATGGTGTCGTTGCAAAGTCTTACTATAGCCTGCTATTGCCGCGCCTAGCCCTTCACAAAAACTAACCCACTCTAAACGGAGTATTCTCAAACGCGAAAGGTATACATGCCCTCCATGGCATTATGCATTACTCAAGAATTGGGATCAGTGTTACATTTAAAGCTAAGTGTGTAAGTTAATTGTACTTTACCCCTTTTTTTGGCCATATTAATCCTAATATATCAAGACCTCTAAGCTTGGTTTAAGCCAATTGATACGGGGGCGCAGGACTTTACCTGCTTTTTACAAGGCGGACTAAAGACCCGTATCTCATATTGCTGGTAATGTTATTTATTAGGATTGGTATTACTTCTTTTAAGCCCTTAAGCATACAAGTTTTTTAAAAGTCATTAGCTCGTCATATTATTCGTCCCAAAAGTTCTGGCAGGGTATTTTTTACACTCCTTTATTAACACATATTGTAGCCGTATGAAATGTAGTGTAATACGAGGTTTCGAGTCATCGGTTTCCTGTATTAGGTCAACTTCATACGGACTGCTTTTTCATTACCGCGAATACTTTTGGAACGATTAATACAATATTGAATGACTGCTAGTCGATTAACTCCTCATTTTTCAATAACTTTGCATGAGCAGTAGCCAGTCTGGCAATCGGTATTCTAAGTGCTGAACAAGAGACATAATTTAGTTTTATGTTATGACAAAATCGAATTGATTTTGGGTGTCCGCCTTGTTCCCCACATATACCGATGCTAAATTGAGTCATTTTAAACAGGTTGACACCTTTGCCACCTAATAAAGCTTTATTTTACCGTCGCCTTTTAGAAATGAATAGCATTGTGATGTTATGTGTTTTTTTAACGTATGTGTGTGAATTTTAATGTGGTATTTTAAGTATAGTTGCTGTTAAATATGAAAAGGTAAAAAATTATCTTATTTTAATGGGTGTTTTTCTAGATTAAATTAAATCATCAGTTTCACAGTGGCTATGTAGTTTTATTCCATACAGCCATTGAGAAAAGAGAATATTTATGATGTAATAGAAGAGTTTTTATATCTTAAAGTGCCTCTTATTTTGTAAGGGGGTTAATTGCTGCAACTTGTCTGGGGAACTGGCTTAATTCACTATGCAATTTAAAATAAAAGAAGGTTTGGATCTTCCCATAATGGGCGGACCTAAACAAATTATTGAAGAAGGTAACAAGATTAATTCTGTTGCCATTTTGGGGAAAGATTACATTGGGCTGAAACCTAAAATGATGGTCGCTGTTGGCGATACCGTTAAATTAGGACAAGTGCTTTTTACTGATAAGCAAAATCCAGGCGTTAACTTTACTGCTCCTGGTGCGGGTGTGGTTAAAGAAATTAACCGTGGTGCAAAACGTGTTTTGCAATCTGTTGTTATCGAATTAAAAGGTGTGGCTCAAGAGTCTTTTGATAAATATGCTAAAAAAGATTTAACTACATTAAGCACTGATAAAGTAAAAGAAAATTTACTTAGTTCTGGCTTGTGGACATCTTTTTTAACTCGTCCTTACGGTAAGATTCCAGCCATTGATAGTACAGCAAAATCTATTTTTGTTACTGCTATTGACACCAGACCTTTGGCAGCAGATCCAGCGCTTGTTATTAAAGACAGAAAAACTGACTTTACTAATGGTTTGAGCGTTATCGCCAAGTTGACAGAGGGTAAAACTTATCTGTGTACAGCATCAGGCGCAAAAGTTGCCTCTATTAATTCAGTGGAAACTTTTGAATTTTCAGGTCCACATCCAGCAGGTTTACCCAGCACACATATTCATTTGATTGACCCTGTTCATCTAGGTGAAAGTGTTTGGCATATAGACTACCAGGCTGTTATCGCGATTGGCGCATTGTTTGCAACAGGAAAATTAAATGTTGAACGAGTCGTTGCATTAGCCGGACCTTCCGTTAACAAACCTCGGCTACTAAAAACACGTGTGGGTGCAAATACTGATGACCTGGTTGCAGGTGAGTTAGCTGATTGCGAAAATAGAGTGATTTCTGGATCTGTTCTTTATGGTCATGAAGCGGCTGAAAGTTTTGCTTATTTAGGTTGTTATAGCAATCAAATCTCAGTGCTTAAAGAAGGCAGAGAGCGTGAATTGTTTGGCTGGATTGTTGCTGGGAAAGATAAGTATTCAGCCATGAATGTTTATACCTCAAGTAAAGATCGTAAAGACAACCGATTGTTTCCATTATCCACAGATAAGAATGGTAGTAACAGAGCTATTGTACCTGTTGGTGTGTACGAAACTGTTATGCCATTAGATATTCTGGCTACACCTTTATTAAAAGCATTGGTTATTGGCGATACGGATCAAGCTCAGTTATTAGGTGGTCTTGAATTAATTGAGGAAGATGTTTCCCTATTTACTTTCGTTGATCCAGGCAAGCATGATTTTGCCCCTGTATTGAGAGCGAATCTAACTAAAATCGAGAAGGAAGGATGATGTCGGCTAGAGATATTTTAGATAGCATAGAGCCGCATTTTACGAAAGGCGGTAAATTAGAAAGGTACTATGGTCTGTATGAGATGGTAGATACTTTTATTTATACTCCGTCTGATGTAACTCGCGGAACCACACATGTGCGTGATGGTAATGACCTGAAACGCACCATGACATTTGTGGTGATTGCGACATTGTTTTGTATTTTGATGGCAATGTATAACACGGGTTACCAAGCTAACTTAGCAATGGAAGCGATGGGTTTGGACAAAGCGAATAGCTGGCGCAGTATTCCTATGAGCTTATTTGGTTATAGTCCGATGAATCCTTTTTCAAATATGGTTCATGGGGCATTATTTTTCTTACCTATTTATATAGTTACTTTAGCGGTAGGTGGTGTTTGGGAAGTATTATTTGCTACAGTCCGAGGACATGAGGTAAACGAAGGTTTTTTGGTTTCTTCAATGTTATACACTTTGATTTTACCGCCTGATATTCCTTTATGGCAGGTTGCTCTGGGTATTTCTTTCGGTATTGTTATTGGTAAAGAAGTCTTTGGTGGAACAGGTAAAAACTTCTTAAACCCGGCATTAACGGGTCGAGCATTTCTTTTCTTTGCCTATCCAGCCGCTATTTCAGGTGATATGGCCTGGGTGGGTGTTGATGGATACACCATGGCGACTCCTTTAGGTCTTGCCGCTCAAGGTGGTCTTGATGCTGTACATGCGGCTGGTTATAACTGGTTTCAATCCTTCCTGGGTTTTATCCCTGGTTCAATTGGTGAAACATCAACACTTGCAATATTCATGGGTGCAGCTTTCTTGCTTTATACTCGCATTGCTTCTTATCGAATTATGGCTGGTGTGCTTGCAGGTATGGTTGCTACTTCAATTATGTTTAACATAATTGGTAGTGATACCAATCCGATGTTTTCTTTTCCTTTTTACTGGCATTTAACCGTAGGTGGGTTTGCTTTTGGTATGGTTTATATGGCAACAGACCCTGTTGGTGCTGCAATGACTGATACAGGTCGTTGGATTTTTGGTGTATTGATTGGGATAATGGTGGTATTGGTTCGCGTGGTTAACCCTGCCTTCCCAGAAGGAATGATGCTATCAATATTGTTTGCCAATATGTTTGCCCCTGTCATTGATTATTTTGTCGTTCAGGCAAATATTAGAAGAAGGATAAAACGTCATGCCTAATGGAAGATTAAAAGAACAACTGGATAAGTGTGAGCATTATCAAAAGTTGAATGCTTATCTGGATAAATCAGAAAGTTATCAAAAATTTGATGCCTATAAAAACAAGGTATTAGCATTAGGTAATGATAGTCTGGAAAAGACTATAGCAGTAGCTTTATCTTTATGTTTTGTTTGTGCGATTTTGGTTTCATTTTCAGCGGTTGTTTTAAGACCTTTGCAAATTGAAAATAAAGCCATGGACATGAAGAAAAATATTCTCGATGTTGCGGGCTTACTGGATGAAGACACCGATATACATCAGGCGTTTGCTGACCAGATTGAAGAAAAACTGGTTGATATTATAACGGGTGATTATGTTGAAGATATGGATGCAGTTGGTTATGACCAACGTAAAGCAGCTAAAGACCCTGCACAAAATATTACTCTGGACTCAAACAGTGATATTGCAAGTATTAAACGAAAAGCAAAAATTGCTAAAGTTTATCTGGTCAAGAAAGGCGATACTATTCAGTCAATTATTCTTCCTATGCATGGTTATGGACTTTGGTCTACCATGTATGGATTTTTGGCATTAGAGGCAGATGGTCAAACCGTTAAAAGTATTAACTTCTACGATCAGGCTGAAACACCCGGATTAGGTGGGGAAGTGGTCAATCCAAACTGGCGTGCATTATGGCAAGGTAAAAAAGTCTATGATGATGCAGGTGAGCCAGTCTTGAAACTTGTTAAAGGCGTGGTTGATACCAATAGACCAGGTTCAGAATTTCAAGTTGACGGTTTGGCTGGAGCTACATTAACCAGTAATGGTGTCAGCAACTTGGTTAAATACTGGATGAGTGCAGAGGGTTTTGCACCTTATCTGGATAAAATTAGAAATGATGGTTAGGAGAATGTCATGAGTGCTGTTTTAAATAGTGAAACAAAAAAAGTACTGACGGATCCCCTAGTCAGTAATAACCCGATTACCTTGCAGGTTCTGGGTATCTGCTCAGCGTTGGCTGTGACATCACAAATGTCTACTTCGTTGATTATGGCAATTGCTTTAACATCGGTTACAGCATGTTCTAGTGCTGCGATCAGTTCGATCAGAAATCACATACCAGGAAGTATTCGTATCATTGTACAGATGACGATTATTGCTTCTTTGGTTATTGTGGTCGATCAAATTTTAAAAGCATTTGCTTATGAAATCAGTAAACAATTGTCGGTATTTGTTGGTTTGATCATTACCAACTGTATTGTGATGGGACGTGCTGAAGCCTATGCAATGAAAAACCCGCCAATGGCAAGTTTTATTGATGGTATCGGTAATGGCTTAGGTTACAGTCTGATTTTAATTATCATTGCTTTTTTCAGAGAATTATTAGGGTCTGGTAAATTGCTAGGAATTGAAATTTTTCCATTAGTCAAAGATGGCGGTTGGTATGAGCCTAACGGTATGATGCTGTTACCACCCAGTGCTTTCTTTTTAATTGCGTTTATTATCTGGGTGTTTCGTCAATGGAAACCTGAACAAAATGAGCCAGCAGATTTTAAGATTATGGATATTTCTCATGGTGAAGGAGGGCATCACTAATGAATGAGTATTTAAGTTTATTTATTAAAGCAGTTTTTGTCGAAAACTTAGCTTTAGCTTTCTTCTTGGGGATGTGTACATTCCTCGCGGTTTCTAAAAAAATCTCTACAGCGATTGGTTTAGGGATTGCAGTGATGGTGGTTCAAGTGATTACCGTACCAGTCAATAACCTGGTTTATCACACCCTGTTAAAAGAAGATGCTTTGTCATGGATGGGTATTACAGGGGTTGATTTAAGCTTTTTAGTGTTACTAAGTTGTATCGGTATGATCGCTGCTTTAGTACAGATTCTGGAAATGGTTTTAGATAAATTCTTTCCTGCACTGTTCCATGCCTTAGGTGTTTTCTTACCATTAATTACAGTAAACTGCGCCATTTTGGGTGGTAGTTTGTTCATGATTGAACGTGATTATGACTTTACTCAAAGTGTAGTTTACGGTGTAGGTAGTGGTTTTGGTTGGGCATTAGCTATTACTGTGATGGCTGGGGTTCGTGAAAAACTAAAATACAGCGATATTCCTAAAGGTCTTGAAGGTCTTGGAATTACATTTATTAGTGCAGGTCTGATGTCTCTTGGCTTCATGGCTTTTTCTGGAATCCAACTTTAGGAAGGATGAGTAATGCTTGAAATTATATTAGGCGTAATATTTTTCACAATTATCGTGATTGCGCTGGTATTTATTATTATTGGCGCAAAGAGTAAGCTGGTTGCTTCTGGAGACATCGAAATTGTTGTCAATGATGAGAAGACCATTCATGTGCCCGCTGGTTCTAAATTATTAACAGCATTAGCTGATAATGATTTATTTATCCCCTCTGCCTGTGGCGGTGGTGGTACTTGTGGTCAATGTACTGTAAAAGTATTTTCAGGCGGTGGTGAAATTCTACCGACTGAGTTGTCTCATATCACTAAACGTGAAGCGGCTGAAGGTGAGCGTCTTTCATGTCAGGTTGCTGTTAAGCATGATATGAAAATTGAAGTAGAAGACAGTGTATTCGGTGTTAAGAAATGGGAATGTACTGTTAAGTCAAATAACAACGTAGCAACCTTTATTAAAGAATTGGTATTGGAACTGCCAGCAGGTGAAGAAATCAATTACCAGGCGGGTGGTTATATTCAAATTGAATGTCCAGCACATGTTTCTAAGTATGCTGAAATGGATATTGAACAAGAATATCGTGAAGATTGGGATAAATTCAATCTTTGGCGTTATGTTTCTAATGTAAAAGAGCCTACATTACGTGCATATTCGATGGCTTCTTATCCAGAAGAAAAAGAGATTATGCTAAATGTACGTATTGCCACACCACCACCTGGTGCGCCTGATAGTGTACCTCCTGGTATTATGTCATCGTACATTTTTAATTTAAAACCAGGTGATAAAACGATCATATCGGGGCCATATGGTGAGTTTTTTGCTAGAGATACTGATGCAGAAATGATCTTTGTCGGTGGGGGTGCAGGTATGGCTCCTATGCGTTCTCACATCTTTGATCAATTAAGAAGATTGAAATCAACCCGTAAAATGTCATTCTGGTACGGCGCACGTAGTAAACGTGAAATGTTTTACGTTGAAGATTTTGACATGCTGGCTAAAGAAAATGAGAATTTTGAATGGCATACAGCATTATCTGATGCATTAGCAGAAGATAACTGGGAAGGGTATACAGGGTTTATCCATAATGTATTGTTTGAAGAGTACATTAAAAACCATCCAGCACCCGAAGATTGTGAGTATTACTTATGTGGACCTCCAATTATGAACTCATCAGTGATTAACATGTTGATTGAAAACGGCGTAGAGCCTGAAAACATCATGTTAGATGATTTTGGTGGTTAAATAGAATTGAAGCCATATTTGCCTTTGGTGAGTGTGGTTTTTTTTATTCATTTGATTTATGGATTCTGGTTGCTGGAAGTGAGGCTTTAACCTCGCACGAATCAGGCGAGGCTAAAGCCTCACTTCCTAGACAAAACATACCGCTTTGTTAAGTCCATAAATTGATAACAGATAAGTTAATTATGGATCTAAAAAACCTAAAACGAGGATCAGTCATACTGCTCCTCGTTTTTTTATTGTCTGCTTGTCAGCAACAACTGGCAAAGTCTCAATATCCTTTGCATTATTCTGGTGCAATTATGGGGACTACCTTTACAATTAAAGTCTCTTCTTTAACTGATTCATTGACTAGTGATGCGCTGAAAACTCAAATTAAAGCTCTGCTTGATCAGTTAAATGGACAAATGTCTACTTATCAGCAAGATTCGGAACTCTCTAAAATCAATCAGAATCATTCATCAGAATGGATAACTGTTTCAGAATCACTGTATATAGTATTAAAACAAGCAAATGTTATTTCAAAACTATCAAATGGTGCATTTGATATAACAGTAGGGCCATTAGTCAACTTATGGGGTTTTGGTCCAAATGACATGTCGTTTGCTGCACCGACAGATGAAAAGATAGCGCAACAATTATCAAATGTAGGGTTTAAATATCTATTGTTTAATGATGATAAGCATCAGATCAAAAAACAAAACCCCATGTTATATCTGGATTTATCCGCTATCGCAAAAGGTTATGCAGTTGACCAGGTGGGACTACTATTAGAAAAAAATGGCATGTCCAATTATATGGTTGAAATTGGTGGAGAATTAAGACTAAAAGGTCATAATTTACAAAACAAACTCTGGCGTATTGCAGTTGAAAAACCTGCAGCCAATCAACGAATGATTCAAAAAGTATTGCCAATAAGCAATGTCTCTTTGGCAACTTCTGGTGATTATAGAAATTTTTTTGAACTTGATGGTGTAAGGTTTTCGCATACTATTGACCCACGTTCAGGTAAACCAATAACACATAAATTGGCATCTATTACCATATTGAGCGATACTACAATGAAAGCTGATGCATTAGCGACAGCCTTAATGGTATTAGGGGTGGATCAGGGCTATCAATTAGCCGAAAAAGAAGACATAGCGGCTTTATTTATTATAAAAACAAAAGATGGCTTTATTGAGAAAGCATCTACATCTTTTGTAGCAAGGTTAAGGTAACAGAATGATGTATTTTTTAGCAACATTTGGCTTCATGTTAATTGTTGTTGTGATCATGGCGATTGGCGTTATATTCGGCAGACGCGCAATTAAAGGATCATGTGGTGGTACAGGTGACTGCGCTTGTGAGGAAAAATGTGATAAAAGAAAGAAGCGTGATGCAGAAGCCGCAGGAACACATAAAGTCGAATTTAATCCGGATATTTTGAAGAAATCAGTTGATTAGAAAACTCTATAATTATTAATGAGGATATATTTATGTTAGCAAAAATCACAATTGCAGATTATATGACCAAAAATATAATGACTGTAAAACAAAATACAGATGCTTTATCAGCAATCAAACAATTGCTATCTCATAAAATTACCTGTGCGCCTGTGTTAGATTCAAAAGGTACATTGGTAGGAATGTTTTCAGAAAGAGATTGTATGAAAGTCGTGCTTGATTCTACCTATAATCAAGGGATGAGCGGTAAAGTTGAAGACTTTATGAGTAAACAGATATTATCAGTTGATGCGGAATCAAGTATTGTTGATCTTGCAGAAAAATTTCAAGATACCTCATTAAGAAGCTACCCTGTTTTTGAAGACAAAAAATTAGTGGGTATTGTCAGTCGAACAGATGTTTTAAAGGCTTTAGTTTCGATTAAATAAGTTGGTTTATTTGTAGGGCGGATGCTCCCACCAAGGTTTATATAGAAATGAAACCACAATCTCCCACTTTTTACTGGCACGATTATGAAACATGGGGACTAAGTCCTTCCCTTGATAGACCCTCACAATTTGCAGGGATTCGCACTGACATGGATTTTAATGTCATAGACGAACCTGATATGTTTTATTGTCGCTTAAGTGACGATTATTTACCCAATGCAATACCCGCTATTATCACGGGCATTGTTCCTGAAATCACACAATCGGAAGGTATTTCAGAAGCTGAATTTGCCCGGAGAATTAACCAGCAATTTACTCAAACGAATACCTGTGTTGTCGGCTATAACACCATTCGTTTTGATGAAGAGTTTTCCAGAAATATATTTTACCGAAACTTTTATGATCCCTACGAATATGCCTGGAAAAACAGCAACTCTCGCTGGGATATTATAGATTTAGTCCGTGCAACTTATGCCTTACGTCCAGACGGTATCATATGGCCTAAAAATGAACAGGGCTTGCCTACTTTTCGATTAGAATTATTAACCGAAGCCAATGGCATCAGTCATGAGCAGGCTCATGATGCGACCTCTGATGTTTATGCCACTATCGCCATGGCAAAATTAATCAAGCAAAAAACCCCCAAGCTGTTTAATTATTACTTTGATTTACGCAATAAAAACAAAGTTAAAGCACTGATTAATACCGAGCAAATGACTCCAATCGTTCATGTCTCAGGTATGTTTGGTGCAGTAAGAGGCAATACTGGACTGGTTGCACCCATAGTCTGGCATCCAACTAATACCAACGCCGTAGTGGTGGTAGATTTAACTCAGGATATTTCGCCCTTATTGGAATTATCTGCAAATGAGATAAGAGAGCGTCTTTATACAAAACGTGATGATTTGGGTGATAAAGCCTATATCCCGTTAAAATTGATTCATATCAACAAATGCCCTTTTATAGCCATTGAAAAAACCCTATTACCTGAGAATGCACAACGATTAGGAATAGATCGCCAAGCCTGTTTAGCTAATTTAGAGG